>JAYTRB010000100.1:0-2817 GCA_043746425.1 Planctomycetia bacterium | reverse complement strand
GTCGATGACGGCTCTCAAGATAACACGGCGCGCGAGCTGGCAAACTTTCCCTGGGTGCGCGTGGTGTCGCATCCTCAGAACCAGGGCTACGGCGCGGCTCTCAAGACCGCCTTTGAATATGCGATTGAATCCCGTTTCGACGTTCTGGTAACAATTGACTGCGACGGACAGCACGAGCCCCGGCGCATTCCTAACCTCGTCACCGCTTTAAAACCTGGCATCGATATCGTGTCAGGAAGCCGATATCTTGCAGAGCATACGGGCGACAGCGCTCCTCCGGCCGATCGGCGGCGCATCAACGTGCAGCTGACAAGTGAATTGAATCAGCGATTGGGATTGTCCTTGACCGACGCGTTCTGCGGTTTCAAGGCGTATCGGGTGAGTGTACTCGACAAATTCGACATTACCGAGCCGGGCTATGCGATGCCGCTGCAGGTATGGGTGCAGGCCGCCGCGCTTCGATTGCAGATCGTCGAATTTCCGGTTCCGCTGATTTATCTTGAAGAAGAGCGATCGTTTGGAGGCGCGCTCGATAACGCGCAATACCGTCTGGCCCATTACCATGAAGTCCTTGAGCGAGAACTGGCCCGATTTTCATTCTCCGAGAGAATCCATTCGACAACCAATAAAGCTCCCTAACTGCCCATTGAAAACAAAACTGGCGCATTGCAGCCTCCCGCTTTCTGTAAACTCTGTCGCTTAACGCCGCTCCCCGATTTCAAATCGAGAATGCCTTGAATTCCGGATTTTAGATTTCCGTCTTCGCGTTTCTTCAGTCATTTGCCATACATGCCAGAAACCCGCTGTTCAACCAAAGACCCACTTCCTCTCGAACGACCTTGGAGTCGCGAGCACGTACATGCGTCGCGCGGCGACGAGAAATATGTCGCTGTCCCCCCCCTGGCTGACGCGGTCGAACTGGCGCACCGCAACCGAGAGCGCCTGGCGACATCGTGCATCGATGTACAGGGACGTGAACTCTCGACGATTCGTCGTTGGGCCCGCCGCGAAGTACTTCGAGAAGCGCGCCAGTACACAGACGGGTTATTGTCTGAAGCGCCACTTGAGCGTCATGCCGAATTCGACAAGAGCCGGCCGGAAAACCAGCCGCCCGGATCCAGCGCGCTGTACGATGCTGCCGAGACGGCTCTGTACGTCGGCGGACATCAGCCGACGTTGTTTCATCCCGGCGTATGGGTAAAAAACTTCGTGGTCGGGGGGTTGGCGCAGCACGATCGAGCGATCGGTTTGAATCTGGTCGTCGATACTGACACGCTTTCGGGCACGACCGTGCGCGTACCCACCGGCATGCGAGACGCCCCCCGCATGGCGACCATCGCCTTCGACGAACCGCGACCGCGACAACCCTGGGAGGAAGCAAAGATCGCCAATCGCGATCTGTTTGGTTCGTTTGCCGAGCGCACTACTGCGGCAATGGCAAATTGCGGCTTCTCGGCGCTACTGCCCGATTTCTGGCCGGCCGCAGTGCGGCGCAGCACCAGAACCGATTCTCTGGCAGAGTGCCTGACGGCAGCCCGCAGCGCCTGGGAGCGCTCGTGGGGGTTGTCGAACCTGGAACTGCCGGTCAGCCGGTTGTGTACGATCGAACCGTTTCTGTGGTTCTCGGCGCATCTCCTGGCGCATCTTCCGCGATTCCAGGCGGTGTACAATGAGGTATTGCGTGAGTTCCGATTGATTAATCGGGTCCGCAGCCGGATGCATCCCGTTCCCGATCTGCGCGAAGACGACGGCTGGTTTGAGGCCCCGTTCCGCGTGTGGCGCGCCGGAGACCATGTGCGCCGCCCGGTGTTCGCGCGGCAGTTTGAGGGTGAGATTCGGCTGTCGGATGGCGAGACGATTTTCGCTGAACTTCCACTGTCTCCCGGGAAAGATGCCTGTTGTGCCGTCGCCGAATTGCAGAAGTTGGCGCCGCAGGGAATCCGCTTTCGGACGCGGGCGCTGACGACCACAATGTTTGCCCGGTTGTGTTTCGCCGACCTGTTCGTTCACGGCATCGGCGGCTCGAAGTACGACCAGATGACCGATCGCATCGTGGCCCGATTCTTCGGATTGGCCGCGCCGGAGTTCCTGACGATGTCGGCCACGCTGCAACTTCCCGTACCAGACTTGCCGGTAGTTCCTGAAGACAATAACCGTCTGCAACGTCAATTACGTGAGCTCGACTATAATTCCGACCGGCACCTGCCTTCAAATTTATCAGCCGCCGAGCGCGGGCTGGTGGCTGAAAAGCTGCGGCTCATCAACGAACAAAACTCCATCGAGCGCGAGCCGCCGCCGATGACTGAAGGCGCGGCCCGCAACACGGGTGCAGGCTATGACCGCTTTCGCCGCTTGCAGCAGGTCAATCGTCAGCTTGCGGCGCTCACGCAAGGCAACCGCCGCCGGATTGAAGAGGAATTATCGCGAACGCGGCAGCAACTGGCCGCCAATTCGATCTGGCATGATCGTGAATACGCATTTTGTCTTTATCCTGCTGAAAAACTGAAGCGGTTCATGAATCATGTCTGCACTTCCACGCTCGGGTAGACCGCGCCGCGCCGTTTCATGGCTGGGGCTGGCCGCCGTTGCCGGCGGTTTGATGCTCATGGGGCTGTATTTCGACGAACCGCGATTGTCGAAAAGTGCAAACCCCCTGAATGCGATCATGTACCTGGGAACGGGCGGCATTCTCGTGGCGTGGGGGCTGAAGGCCATTTTGGGAGAGGCCGCCGTCCTGGTCGGCAGGCTGCGCAAACGCCCGACGCTGCGCTATCGCGTCCGCATGCCACCCGAGGCATTTGTGTACATGCTCATTCT
>JAYTRB010000099.1:0-3591 GCA_043746425.1 Planctomycetia bacterium | reverse complement strand
AGATGTGTTCGACGCGCCGTCGATGAAGCTGGGCGGAATCGCTCTAAAAGTGGATTCCGTCAACGTCATCGATTTTGGCGAGCTGACGAAATGGAGCGGCCACCGTGTCGATGGGGCCTGGGTTTCGATGCCTTTCGCGAATTCGTGATACGGTTCGACTTTGACTGCGGACTGCTGCAGTTCTTGCGGACAGTGCCACCCGATTCGGGAGATGCGTATCCGTTTCTTGTTGATTCGCGGGGCGCGCCAACGGTTGCGTTTGCCGTGGGAGGCGAAGAGCCCATGCCGTTTGCCATTGCAACTGAGGTTGCCGAATCGATCTCGTTAAGGCCGGCGATGCTGGCGAGGCTTGAGCGACAAGGGCTGGTGCGACCGGCAGATCGCGCCATGCAAAGACTGGCGCCCGATCTTGCAATGCGGATGAACGGATTTGTGAACCGTACCGGCCTGGGCGGGCACATTCATCGGGACGTGCTCATATCTGCCGAAGCAGGTTCGTTTGACGGCTTGGGACTTCGCTATCTCTCTCGATACGTCGTGACGATTGATTTCAAGAATCAGAAAGCCTTTTTCAAGAAAGGAAATGGATACGATCGCGTCGACCGCACCGACCAGAGCGGGCTCGTCATTGCCCGAAAAAATGGGCAACTTGTCGTGGATCAGGTTCGCGCCCATTCGCCTGCGAATGATGGCGGGTTCCAGATCGGCGACGTAATCTTGCAGATTGATGGCAAGCCGGCCGATAAGGTCTCTCTGTTTCAGGTACGGCGTTTGTTGGAAGGCGAGCCCCAGACGGTGGCGATCACGGTCGGTCGCGAGCAGAGGGTGCTGGGTCGAAAGCTCGCTCTGCGGGATTATCGAGATTTGAGCAAAGAGTCGCACACTCGCTCGCCGCGAGACGCCTCGCGGCGAAAAGCCGCTCGACTTTTCCAGTCAACCTGGCCGAACTCGATGTCGCCAGTTCTGGCGCGCCCGTGGTGGTGCACATTAACCTGGACGGGGTCGATCGTCCGCTGCTGGTGCTTGTCGACACCGGAGCCTCGACGACATTTTGGGACGCAAAGATGCGGTCGCACCTGGGCGCCATGCTGGGGGCGACTTCGATAAACGTTCCTCTGTTGCCAGATACCGCCGAATTCATTCGAGTGCCCTCCGCGTCGCTTGGGGGCGTTGCGCTGGCGTCCGAGAGCATAGGCATTCTCTCGAACCTGCACGCTTTGAATGAGGAATTCGGCTACGATTTGGATGGGATCATCGGAATGAATTTCCTGAGCAATCATGTTGTGCAGATTGATTTTGATGCTGGGAAGTTTCGACTGCTATCTGAGGTTCCTATGAATTGCGGGCAAAAGATTGCAATGGAATATCGACCGACGGGAACTCCTGTCGTCGCAGCAAATCTCGGGACCCTTGTGTCGGAATGGTTCGTGGTCGACACCGGCTGGACCGTGGCGAGCGCCGTTTCACAGCGCGTCTTCAGGGAGTTGGCACGCAGTGGCCACATCGACCATGTGCAGCCCGTCTTGCAACGGGCACGCCCCGATTGGCGCGGGTTAACCGGCCGGGCGAGCGCGATCTCGCTGGGGTCTTTTCGGCATGGCCCCTTCAGAGTCATTTCTGCCAATGTCAACGCCTTGGGATTGTCGTACCTGGCGAGATATACCGTCACCTTGGATTTCCCGGGGTGGGCCTGTTACCTGAAGCCGGGAGAGTTGCATGAGCGCCCCGAGCGGACGGGCGCGAGTGGAATTTCCATCATTCAGCGCGATGACGCGTATGTCCTCCGAAGAATAGATGCGATGGGGCCTGGCGCGCAAGCGGGCGCTGAGGTGGGCGACGTGATTCTGTCGGTCGATGGTCACGCCGCATCCGGCTATTCGCTCTTTGAACTGCGCAGGCTGCTGACGGAACCCGACAAGACCGTAACGTTGGTCATTCAGCGCGGCCAGCGGCGAATGGAACTTGAAATCGTCTTGCGTGACTTCCTTGAAGAACAAGCAAAGCACGCCAAAGACGCAGAAACTCGCTGAGAAACGGGCGGAACCGGTGTCCCGGCAAGATAAATCCCCATGGTTCCTGCATTTTTGGCAAGTTGGATCAGCTTGGATTGCTGCCGAATGACCTCCAAAAACGCTACCATTTTCCTGGCCAAAACGAGCAATTCCTCGTCATCGATTTGCACGAGAAAAAGATTTCCAGAACACTAAATTTACGCGAATCATCGTCAGGAAAACAGCATTCAACGGCGCGAGACCGACTCAACCTGCAAACCTGCAAACGGAACGCCCAATGACTCTGCCGGAACCAAGCGAGCAGCCTTGGATGGCAGTGGTTCGACGTCGCTGGCTTACACGACGAGAATATTTCGGAACCACTTTTCTCACGGAATTTACGCGAATTGCCATCTGCCTTGGATAAAATTGTCTGTATTCCGTTTGCAGGTTGAGTCGGTCGCGCGCTGTTGGCTGCCGCTTGCTTAACGATGATTCGCGTAAATTAGTGAGAATTAGTGTTCTTGTCTTTTCGTCCTTTTCGAATTCCACCGGTCGAGATTTCCAAGCGAACGGAAGTGCAACCCTTCATCTTCAATTCGGTCGCTGGACACGATTGGCCAAGACCGGTGTTCCGGCAGATCTGGCAGGGCCGTTTCAAATCGCAGCCAATTCTGGATGAGGCGGCGCTGCGCTAAAACTCGCCGATCACTTCACGGCCGGCGCGAGTGCTTAAACCTCGCCACACGCCGCTGTTGACGTTGCTGCTGACCGAACGGGCAGAACCGTCCATCAATAGAACCTGGACGATGCCCGAGTGATAGCTGCGTGACGTAATGGCCGCGTAGGTGGTGACGCCGACATTTTCCTCGGCGGACGTGTAGTCAATGTCATAGGTTGTTCCGCCCGTCTGGAAAGGAACAACCGTGTTGGGCGGCAATGTGGTCGTAAAACCCGTCTGGTGAACCCGTCCCTCGACCCATTCCGTATGAGAGTCGATCGGGTCGAACTCGCCGCTTGACCCCAGTGCGACGACCGCCCCTGGATCAGTCGGCGGGATTGCGGGTGGCGGACTGCCTGCTTTCAGGTTCGGCTGGAACGCCTTCACCTCAGCAAACCCGAGCGTGTTGCTCATTCCGTCAATAAAGTCGGCTGCACGGATGCGGCCATTTGGCTGAAACGCCCCTTGTGAAAGCGTGCCGCCGATGGCATCGAACACCAGCCAGGCGCCTTGATTGCAGGCGTAATTGATCGGGTACTGGTCGATTCCGTCGCGAAAGCTCGCTCGATCATTGACTTCGCTCGGGCAGAGGTACATCGGGACTCGCGCCTGGGGTACATTCGGCTGCACGTCGTAGGGGAGCGAAAAGTTGATGAGGTTCTGGAGGTTCGCCTGATCGAGGAAGGGGAGCAATCGCGCCTGAGCGGACCACTTTCCGAAGCCCCCAGGCCCAATGCAGATCGTCGGAGGGAGCATGGTATGGACATCGAGATAATTGTGGAGTGCCAGGCCGATTTGCTTCAGGTTGTTTTTGCACTGGGCGCGCCTGGCGGCCTCCCGCGCCTGCTGCACTGCGGGAAGCAACAGCCCGACGAGTAC
>JAYTRB010000098.1:0-5588 GCA_043746425.1 Planctomycetia bacterium | reverse complement strand
ATCATTGCAGACTCACAGGTCGTCAGCCTGACGATGCCGTCGGGGGGCCTCGTGGCGCCGCAGGTGACGGCGGTCGCTCTGTCGCCCACCAGCGTATCGCTCACCTGGAATGCCGTGCCGGGAGCACGCGCCTATTCGATCTATAATGTTCTGGCTAATGGCGGCCTGGCTGGCGTGGCAACCGTCGATTCGGGAATAATAAGCTACACCATCAGCGGATTGACCCCCGGCTCGACGATGCAGTACAAGGTGGAAGTTGACTCGAGTACCTCGAGCGCCCTGTCGGCCGTAGTCACCGTGCAACTCCCCGCTTAGGCAACCCGCATGAATCCAGTGCAGTTGTTCGCCTCCTTAATCTGAGACGGCGAATTATGCCCAGCCGCACGCCGGGAACAAGGTGAGAAATGACCGGCAGCGACTCGAGAGTGAGCGTATGCCGAATGACCTTCGGCCAGAATTGCCGCGGCCTCATATCGCGCATCGTGCCAGCTATGACGCCAGAGCGTTTTCCGTCAGTCGGGCGGGCACTTCGGCCGCCGCGACCACCGCGACAATCGCAGAAAAGAGTTCTTCAGTCTGAATGGGTTTAGCGACGTAACCGTCCATCCCGGCTGCGAGACATTTTTCGCGATCGCCCTTCATGGCATTGGCGGTCATCGCCACGATCGGCAGGTGACGCCCCTGAACCTGTTCTTTCTGGCGAATCAGCGCCGTCGCCTGGAAGCCATCCATGACGGGCATCTGCACATCCATCAGCACCAGGTCGAAGACTTCCTTGTCCAGTAAGTCCAGGGCGTCGCGGCCGTTGTCGGCGACCGCTGTGGTATGGCCGACCTTCTGAAGAATGCGGACGGCCAATAATTGATTGAGCGGATTATCTTCCACAATCAGGATCCGCAGACTCGGCCCTTTTGGCGTGCTCTCAACCTTCAAGGGCTGGTCGTCGTCGATCAACTCACACTTCTGGGCGCGAGCATTCTGCAGGGCCTCGATGACCGATTCCAAAAGTTCAGAGGGTCGAATCGGTTTGACGAGATAGGCGATGGCTCCCAACTCGCGGCTCCGGGCGAGATCTTCCAGCCGGTCGGCCGAGCTCAGCATCAAAATTGCCGGCCGATCGATTTTCGGCTCTCGCCGAATATGCTCCAGAAAGGTGAATCCGTCCATTTCCGGCATCATGACGTCGAGCAGAATCAGTTGGAACGGATCGCCCGCGTCGGCAGCGGCATGCAGCGCGGCAAGTCCTGCCGCGCCCGAATCGACTTCGGTCGGCCGCATCTGCCAATGCGCCACAACGGCGTTGAGGATGCGGCGGTTGGTGGCGTTATCGTCGACCACCAGAACGCGGACGCCATCGAGCTTGGGACGCGGCTGACGAGCCTTTCTGGCGGGCGGCGCTGTTCCCTGGCCAAACTGGGCCGTGAAGTGAAATTGGCTTCCGTGGTCGACATTACTTTCGACCCAGATACGGCCCCCCATCATGGTGACCAGTCGCGACGAAATCGTCAGCCCCAGCCCCGTTCCCCCAAACTTGCGCGTCACCGAATTGTCGGCCTGAACGAAAGGCTGAAAAATCAATTCTCGCTTGTCGGGGGCGATGCCGATGCCCGTGTCGCTCACAATGAAATGCAGACGGGCGCTGTCCGCCGTTTTTTCTTCAACTTCGACGAGCACCGAGATTTCGCCCTTCTGCGTGAATTTGATGGCATTGCCCACGAGGTTCACAATAACCTGCCATAGTCGCGACGGGTCGCCGACCAGAAATTCCGGCACGTCTGGTGCGATTTCAAAGAGCAGCTCGAGCCCCTTCTCATGAGCTCGCAGAGCCAGCGTCTTGACCGTATTCGCCAGTGATTCGCCGAGGTCGAAGTTAATCAGTTCCAGATCGAGCCGGCCGGCTTCAATCTTGGAAAAATCGAGAATGTCATTGATCAGCCGCAGCAGGGTCTCGCCCGAGAATTTGACGCCATCGAGATACTGCCGCTGTTCGGCCGTCAGATCGGTATCGAGCACCAGGTCAGTGAAGCCGATGATGCCATTCATGGGGGTCCGAATCTCATGACTCATGTTGGCCAGAAAATCGCTCTTGGCGCGATTGGCCGACTGAGCCGCCTCTGTCAGTTCATGAGCGCGCTCGGTGGCAGACGCCAGTTGTGCGTTAATGGTTTGCAAATGGCCATTCGTCGATTGCAGATTTCGGGTGCGTTCGTCAACCAGGTGTTCGAGATCGCTCAATCGCGAATTGACCTGCCGCGCCAGCCGCCATTTTTCGGTCAGCGCATTGGCCAATTGCAGAACTTCGATATTGTCGAACGGCTTCTTCAAGACGACCAGCTTGTCTGAGCGGCCAAGTTTGTCGAGCATTTCCTCCCACGAATAGTCGGAATAGGCCGTGCAGATGACAATCTGAACATTGGGGTCGAGCTGCCAGAGGCGCGACGTGGTCTCGATGCCGTCCAAGCCGGGCGGCATGCGCACGTCGACGAACGCCATCGCGTACGGGCGGCCCTCGGCCTGTGCCTGGCGAACCAGCGCCAGGCCCTCTTCCCCCTGAAACGCCGAATCAATTTCAAAATCGGGTCGCGAGGCCGTTTCAGCGGCGCCACCGAACAATTCAGCCCGGGCGGCGTCGAGCGCGAAATCTTCGTCGGTTCCCGGACAGAAGATCTTCCGGAAATCCTGGTGAATGGCTTCGTTGTCGTCAATCACGAGGATCCGCGGCACAAAGACATCGACCGCGTTCAGCAGTTGATCGCCCGACACGGTTCGGTTTCCGAGCGGGCTGTGTTCGCCCAACTCCGCGCGCTCATCTTCCACGGTTGATGCCGGGCAGTTTGAGAGTTGCATGCAATCGTCCTTCAGGAAAAGACACCGACCTTGGCTTGTCGAATTATGCCATTCCACGACGCGGGCAGAAGCCGGGGTTGACCGATTCGCGTATCGGGGAATCACCGACATACCTTTCAACCCCGCCGCCGGGCTCTGCTTGCAGTTGAATCGACCCGATCGGTTCGCGTCCCCTAAGTTTAGCATTCCATTTTGCAAGTGTGGCGAATACCACTAAATTTTTGCGAAATAGGGAATTTTCCGAATGTAATGAGAAGATCGTTGCCGACCTATTAAAATAAACGGTGTTCAGCCTCGAAATGGTCCTCAGACAGGGGTCAGCTTGCGTGGAAGCAGTTCCAGTGCGGAAATCGCCGTGGGTGTTGAAATTGACACTGCTGGCGGTCGCAGTGGCAATCGCACCCCGACTTACCGCGCAAGATCGCCAGCCGCCTCCTCGACAGGAAGGTCAGACCGCCCGGGACGACGCCTCGAATGATTCACCTGACACGAAGGGTGACGCTGACGCCGCAGGTAAATCGGCGGCCGACCTGGCCGACACAGATAAATCGGCCGCGGGCAAAGGGGCGACGGGCAACGACATCCTCGACCTCGACATCGAACAACTTGGCAAGGTGCAGGCCAAGGTCCCCACAGCCTTTGACGCAGAAGTCACGACCGTCACTGCAAATAAGAGCACGGTTGGGAAGTCACCCGCAGCCGTGTTCGTGATTACTAACGACATGATCCGCCGCAGCGGAGCAACGAGCATTCCAGAAACATTTCGAATGGTTCCCGGGATGCAGGTCGCCAAAATCGGGTCGAGCAAGTGGGCAATTTCGTCGCGGGGATTTAATGGCCAATTCACCAACAAGCTGTTGGTCGTGGTCGATGGACGCAGCGTCTACACGCCCTTCTCCGCCGGAGTTTACTGGGAAACGCAAGATCTCGTGCTGCAGGACGTCGACCACATCGAAGTCATTCGCGGCCCGGGGGCGACCGTGTGGGGGGCCAACGCCGTTAACGGGGTCATCAATATCATTACCCGGAAGACGGCCGACACTCAGGGGGCGCTCGTTTCAGCCGGCGGTGGCGACCAGGACCAGGCGATCAACGCCGTGCGGTATGGCGGCCAGATCGATGAAAACACGAAGTACAAGGTGTATGCGAAGCAGACGCAGCGGGCGGCCGGCTTCAATCCCCAGGGGGCCAACGATGCCTGGGGAACGGTCCGAGGCGGATTTCGTATTGATTGGGATGACCCCGACAAGCAGGACGCCCTCACGCTGCAAGGAGACATTTACGCGGGCGTCATCGGCGAACAGTCATCGCTGGCGCTGCCCGTTGCTCCCTTCACGGTGAACCCGATTCAGCAGGGCCACATCGGCGGTGGCAACGTTCTGGGACGCTGGTCGCACGTCGTCGATGAAGACAACACCTATTCCTTTCAGTCGTACTTCGATCGCACAGAGCGCATCGACACACTTTTCAATTTCGCCATTAACATTTATGACACGCAGTTTCAGCAGAACCTCAAGCACTCCGAGAACCACGTCTTCACGTGGGGCGCCGGCTACCGTGTCATGGACGACAACATTAAAGGAAGCGGCCCTTTGCCCGCCGTCAATCCGCAGACACGCACCTGGGACCAGGCCAGCTTATTCCTTCAGGACGAAATGCCCCTGTTCCGCGATGATTTGAAGCTGATCATCGGATCGAAATTCCTGTACTACTATTTCACCGGCTTTGAGTACCAGCCCAGCGCGCGAGTGCTCTGGGAAATTGATGAAAAGCAGGTGCTGTGGGGAGCCGTATCGCGAGCCGTACGGACACCGTCGCGAGCCGAGGAAGATGCCACAATTACACTCCTGAGCGCTCCGCCAAATACTTCGTTCATAAATGTCGCCGGAGGCGGGCGGGGGCTGGTGTCAGAAGATCTGATGGCCTATGAACTCGGTTACCGCAAGGAGGTGAACGAGCGGCTGTCATTCGAGGTGGCCACGTTTTACAACGTCTATCGCAATCTGATTGTTGAACCAGTGACAGGCTTTGTTTTCGCCTTTCCGCCGACATTTCTCACGCAATTCAAGAACGCACAGAACGCCGAAAGCTACGGCATCGAACTGAACGGTCTGTGGGAGATTCACAAAAAGTGGCGGCTGCGAGGCTGGTATTCGTTTTTGCACATCCAGACACACGGTCAGGATGGCATCTTTGCCAGTCCCACGGGGTCGTCCCCCCGGAATCAGGCCTACCTGATGTCGTCCTGGGATCTCCCGCATAATTTCGAATTCGATCTGATGTCGCGCTACGTCGACGACCTCCCGGCCATCGGCGTACCGTCTTACACCTCAATGGATGCCCGGCTCGGATGGCGTCCGCCAGGGAATTGGGAATTCTCAATCATCGGACAAAACCTGCTGGCGCCGCACCATCTGGAATTTGCTCCGGTCATTACGGTTCCTTCGGCAGTGAACCGCGGAGTGTACGCCCAGGTGGTGTGGCGACATTAGGACCACGAAGACTGCCCAAGTCATTCGCAATTGGCCTGGAACCAATCCTCAGACGTTGGCAGATATTGAACAGCACCACCATTCGTTGAAACCTGTCTTCGTCCCCTCAGTTGTTAAAAGCATCGTACAATCGGCGGCCAAGATGCATCTTGCTCTGCATTTGAAGGTCGTCATTCGACGTCTCGATGAGAGTCGCATTTCAACCTCTGGGCCATTCGCATCCTCATTCCTGGCACGCGGCGGGCGAAT
>JAYTRB010000097.1:0-7447 GCA_043746425.1 Planctomycetia bacterium | reverse complement strand
GCCCCTCAATGGCGATCTTGTTGGCAAACGTCTGCACGAATTCGCCGTGCGGGTCTTGAGACGCACGCAGACCCTTTTTTTCAGTCAAAGACCCCCATTTTTTGTAAGACGATTCGGGTTTGGTGAGATGCTTCCAGAAAGATTGATAAAACTCGTCGGGCGTCATGGGGCGCGTTGCCCGTTGCGGGCTGGTGCGGCTGCTCCCCGAGCCTTCCTGCGCCGACGTTGATTGGCGGATCAACAAACACGCTGCGCCGACGATGAGACACGATATTGCCATTTTGAGCCGCTGCATCGTCTGATCTCCCTTCGTACAGGGTTTAAATCTGCCGGTTGTTTCGCCGTTGAAATTGTAGAAATGCATGTTTCGGAGCGCTTCGGAAAGTGAAACGGTCAGCCGTGGTTGACACGGGTCTGGATGTCACGGCACTGGGTTTACCCGACAGACACGGGCATCTGCTCTTCAGCTTTGGCGACCAAAACATCTTGAGACGCTATTGCATCGCGTTCCCGACGTATTTTCAACCACCGGGCTCGACGAACCCAATAGAATCGGACCGGCAGAAACAGGTCGATCACTTCGTCCGAGATCAGTAATCCTCCTAGAACGGGTAGCGCCATTGGCACCAGAATCTCGCCCCCCACCCCATTGGCGAGGACCATTGGGAAAATGGCGATAATCGCCACCCCTTCCGTGAGCAGTTTCGGGCGCAAACGGTGTACGGCTCCTTCGATCACCGCTTGTCGAAGCTCCTCGAGCGAACTGATGTTCTCGAGACCGCCGCGCTTCTCGATCGCTTCTCGCAGATAGACGAGCATAATGATGCCAGTCTCAGTGGCCATTCCAAAGCAGGCAATAAACCCCACCCAGACGGCGACGCTGAAATCCATCGGTGGCGCGCTCCAGCCCTGCATGATCTTGGGAAACAAATACATGAAGAATGCCCCTCCCGCGAGCGCTTCGGGAACAGCCAGCATCATCAGAGCCGCATCGGCCAGATCGTGATATGTCATATAGAGAATAACGAAAATCAACATGATCACCGCCGGAAACACGAATCGCAGTGTGCGGGCCGCCCGCACCTGGTGCTCGAACTCGCCGCTCCATTCGATGTGCACCCCTTCGGGGAGTTTCACCTTCTGATTGACGACGCGCTGGGCCTCGTCAACAAAGCCCACAATGTCGCGCCCGCGCACATTGAGCGTGACGTAGTTCAAGAGCCGTCCGTTTTCGCTCTTGATCATCGCCGGCCCTTCGATGACTTTGACCTCGGCTAGCGCCCCGAGAGGAATGAGCGGTTTCCCGGGAATCGAATGGCCTGGGGTCGCGGCATGGGACTCTCCCCCCGATTGCGGAGCCGCGATTGTTCCCACGCCGCCACCCAACTGAACTGTAGAGCCTTCAGAATCACCGCCCATGCCGCCCGCCGAGGCCGCCGAGCCGCCCATACTGCCAGGGCTGACAAGCAGCCGGCGGATGCTGTCTTCATCCTCGCGCTGCGATCGCACATAGCGGATGCGCACTGGAAAACGATCGCGCTTTTCGACGGTGTAAGTGACCGCCCGCCCCGCCAGAGCGACTTCGATCTCGTTCTGAATGTCTTCGACCGAAATGCCATAGCGGGCCGCCGCCGGGCGATCGATGTCGATTTGCATGTAGCCCTTCCCCATGATGGGCGAGGCGATTGTGTCGCGGGCGCCGTTCAAGGGTTTGAGCGCCGCTTCAATGTCTTTACAAACGCGGTCGATCGTTTCCAGATCGGGTCCGAAAACCTTGACCCCGATGTCAGTGCGGACGCCCGTCGAGAGCATCTCGATGCGGTTGATGATGGGTTGCGTGAAAATGTTGCTCCAGCCGGGCACCTGCAGCACCCGCCCCATCTCGTCATCGACCAGGTCGCCCTTGGGGCCGGTCTTGCGCGGCCAGAAAAACACCCGATCACGGAACGATCTCACAAGTTCGCTCTGCATCGACATCAATGACTCGACCGCGGTTCGGTCGCCGTCGTGCCCAAGCTGCGATTGCAGGGCCTCGGCCGAGAATCGTTCGAGGTCGCCGCCGTGCGGCGCGTTGGCCGTCAGCTTGGCGACCTCGCCCGCTTTCGCCACCTCTTCAAAGGCGTACGCCGTGAAAGCTTCAGTGCCGCGGTCGAACAATTCCCAATTGACGTGGCGCACCTGTTCGTGCCAGAGAACGGTCCGATGTTCAGTGAGAGCCTGGAGCAACTCACCCGCAAACGTTCGACGCTGCGACCCCAGCGCTTCTGCGAACTGCCGGACGGCCATCGCCGCGACCGAACCCTTCAATTCCAACGCACCCACTGCGTCGCTCACGACCTTCTGCTCGTGCAGATCGCCAGCCACTTCTTGAGCAAGAACGGTCAAATCCTCAAGCGCGGGGCTGCGTGACAGCCAGTGACCGAACCGTGGTGTGAGCTTCTCGGTCAAGCGTTCGATATGCGTCGATTCGGCGGCAGAGTCGGGCCATTCGAGCTTGCCGGCGTCGCGCATGCGGCGAACTGTCTCGCTGACTGCGAAGTGCGTCAACAGCGGTTCGAGCGCGCGCTGGAACTCTTGATAACGAAGTAAAGCCAGTTCGCGCAACGTCTCATCAAACCGTTCGAGCGCCTTTTGAGCAGGGTCATTGAGTAAGAGCTTCCGTTCGGCTTCGTCGGCACTGGGCGCGAGATAACCCTGCTTCACGAAGGCCTTCCAGATGTCGTCCGTTTGCCTGTGGGCGTCGTCAAATGACAGAATTCGCTTGGGCCACAGATCTTTGGGGCGGAAGTTGACGAACGTTTCAACCATGTCCAGCGGGGCGGGGTCGGTCGGAGTGTCGGCACGGCCCGCCTTGCCGATGACCGATTCAACCTCGGGGAACCCGCGCAAGAGCGCGTCGCGCGCTTTGAGATCGTCGGCGGCTTCGGTGACGCTCGCGCGCGGCACCGTGATTGGCATGTCGAGCGTCGTCCCCTCATCGAGGGCCGGCATGAAAGCCACGCCAATTTTCGAAAAACCTGAGGACCACAGGCCCAGCAGCGTCAGGCTCACCAGCGTAACGGCCTGCCGCAAGACGACATGCCCGGTTCGCATCGCGGCGAAGAATAATCCCAACAGTGGAACAAGAGCGCCCGTCAAACATAGCCATTTCCATGTCGATCCGTTCATTGCCTGAGTCAGCGGATGTACTCCCAGCCAGCCGAAGCCGACCGAGATTGCCAGTAAGCCCAGAGCCAGCAGCCCGAAAAGAAAATCATGGCCGTGCTTGCCCGTCGTGAGCATCACGGTGAGCAGTGACACCAGCGCGAAGACACCCAGAAACATCGAACGCCAGGCATCTTCAGACGCCCCTTGCCCGATCAGAGCCTGTAGCGGAAACATCCCGGCGGCGAGAATCAGCAGCACGGCGAACATCCACATCACCAGATTTCGCCGCGGAAGGGCCCAGGTCAGAAGGGGCTTGTAAATATGGATAAAGCTGCGGACGATGGCGTTCTCTTCTTCGCTCCGCAGCCGGCCTTTAATGAACGTGGGAATGAGCGCCGGAACCAGCGTTACCGAGATGAGCGCCACGCCGATCATGGCGAAGCTTTTCGTAAACGCCAGCGGATGGAAGAGCTTTCCCTCGCGACCCGAGAGCATGAACACCGGCACAAACGACAGAAGCATGATGAGGACAGAAAAGAAGATCGGCCGGCCCACGGTGCGGCAAGGCTCGATGACCAGCTCGCGAATGTCGCCCGTGACCTTGCGATTACCGAAGTGGTCTTTGAGGTGGTGCGTGGCATTTTCAGTCATCACGATCGCCTGATCGACGAGAATGCCGATGGAAATCGTAATTCCCGCCAGCGACATGATGTTGGCCTGGATGTCAATGATTCCCAGTTGCCGCAGCACCCACATGATTAGAAACGAGAAGAGCACCGACAGAGGGAGCGTCACGCAGATCACGAACACGCTGCGAAAGTGCATCAGAATCAGCAGAATCGCGATCGAGGCAATGGCCATTTCATGCCACATTACTTCGGCGAGTGTGTGAATGGCTCCCAGAATGAGTCGCGTGCGGTCATATGCCGGCACGATATGCACTCCCGTCGGGAGGCCAGGTTGCAGCTCCTGAATCTTTTCCTTGACGCGCTGGGTTACGGCCAGCGGGTTCTGGCCATGCCGCATCAGAACCACGCCCCCCACAACTTCATTGCCGTCCTTTTCATACACGCTGCGGCGAAACTGAGTGCCAAGCTGCACGGTGGCCACCGTCTTGACGTAAATCGGCGTCCCCTTCACCTCTTTGATGACGGTTGTTTCGATGTCGCCCTTGTCGCGAATCCAGCCCACCCCGCGGACGATGTATTCGGCGTTGTTTTTCTGGATGACGCCACCGCCGGCCGGCATGTTGCTCTTGGCGACGGCGCTGTACAGATCTCCCAGAGTGATGCCGTACGCGCGCAGCGCTTCGGGTCGAACGTCAATCTGGTATTCGAGGGGCGTCCCGCCGACGGTGGCCACATCGGCGACTCCGGGGGCGGCGTTCAATTGTGGGGCGATATAGAATTTGTTGAGCGCCCACAATCGCGAGGTGTCGATCGGGTCGGAGGAACTCGATTCAACGGTGTACCAGAAAATCTGCCCCAGCGCCGTGGCGTCGGGCGCCAGATAGGGCAGAACCCCCGTGGGAAGGAACGTTCCTGCCTGAGCCAGCTTTTCGGTGACGCGCTGGCGCGCGAAGTAGAAATCGATTGAATCCTCAAAAATGATCGTGATCATCGAAAAATTGAACTCGGACGACGATCGGACCGCGCGTACCCCTGCCAGCCCTTGCAGTTTGCGCGACAAGGGGTACGTCACCTGATCCTCGATTTCGCGCGGGCTGCGGCCCATCCAGTCGGTGAAGACAATCACCTGGTTTTCAGAAAGATCGGGAATTGCATCGACGGGGGTATTCAACAGGGCGTAAATCCCTGCCACCGTCAGCGCGCCCGCCACGATCAGCACCATGAACCGATTGCGGATCGACAGTTCGATAAGTTTTTCAATCATAAGGGAAGCTAAAGAGGTCGGATTTCAAATTGCAGATTTTGATTTCTGACAAGCGGAGCAGATTCAGTTTGTCAACTTTTCATTTTTGAAAACGCAGCGCTCACGACGCACGTATCACGAACAATCGGGTCGCGAAGTCGCGCCCCCGCTTCGCCTGAGGGCGAGTCATGCTGCCTGTGCCCCCGGGGGACATGACCAGAACACGTCATTTTGATTTGGGCTTCGTCAACTTCTCGACCTGCTTGAGCGTCGCTTCGGGATCGGCCTCAGCTTCCTCCCGACAACCCTCGCAACACAGAAACACGGGCTTCCCTTTAAGTTCGATCCGCACCGGGGTTCCCATCGAACCCAGCCGGCTGTCCTCCATCACGGGACAGTACCGCTGTTGCTCGGCCAGCACTCGATCCTTCTCTTTCAACTTTCCCAGGGCAATCGTTACCTTCTTTAACTTCTCTGCCTCGGCAAGCGTCGCCTTAGGGTCAGCCAGCGCGTCGTCGCGACAACCGGCGCAACAGAGGAAGACGGTCTTTCCCCCGACTTCAAGCTTGACGGGCGGCCCCATAGAGCCGAGTCGATTCTCGGGCAAGGTCGCACAGTAGCGCTGGGCTTCGGCCAGTTTTCGGTCGGCCTCGGGCAGCTTGGCCATCGCGGCCTTAATCTTGGCGTCAGAATCCTTCTTCGCTGTGATGCTGTTATCCGCAGCCGAAAGATCGGAAACGGTCCCAAGAATTGCCACCGCGGCCACGAGAGCATAAGACACCGGCAAACGCTGCATCGACTTTCCTCCTGAATTTCGGGTTAGGGAACGGGAGTGATCCAATCGCTCCTGCGAGTGAAGAACCGGCTCAAACAGGGAATGCCTCGAAAAAACATCGGGGGGCTAATTGCCTCCTGATGGTGAATCTTTCAGCGTGGCCGCCTTCTTAAGCGTCATCTCAGGATCAGCCAGGGCGGCCTCGCGGCAGCCTTCGCAACACAGGAAGACGGGTTGGCCGGCAACAGTGACTCTGATCGGTGTTCCCATCGAGCCCAACCGGCTCTTGGGAAGGACCACGCAGAAGCGCTGCTCTAAGGCGAGGCTCCGATCAGCATCAGAGAGCTTCGCGAGTGCGGCCTTAATTTTCGTCTCGGGGTCTTTCCGTTGAGCGGCAGGCACCGATGGCGGCGAACTGCCAGTCGAAGGCGACCGGCCTCCCGTCAACTTCTTTACTTTGGCCAGTGTTTCTTGCGGATTGTTCTCAGCAGCTTTCTTGCAGCCATCGCAACACAGAAACACGGGTTGATTGTCGAGCATCACCTTGACGGGAACTCCCATTGCCCCCAGCCGGCTGTCGGCTAGGATCGGACAGAACTGCTGTTTCTCGGCAATCTTCCGATCGTCAACTGCCAGTCGCGCCAGAGCCTGGTTGATTTTTGCGTCGGTGTCTTCTGGCGTCGAGGGGCGCACTGTCGAGCCACTCGATGAGCCGCTTTTCGAGCCGCCGCTGCCGCCGAAATAGATCGAACCAGCGGCAGGGTTGAGCCGCGTCTCGGCATCGACGAGGAACGAGCCGGCCGTTACGACGATTTCCCCAGGAACCAGCCCGCGTAAGACAGGAAAAAACGGCACTGAGTCGGGCCCCGACATCCGTGGCCCGAGGTCGATTTTGACTCCTTCATAAACCCCCGGCAATGTCTGCCGATAAACGATCGTCTGGCTGCCGGTGTCGATGACCGAGCTTTCAGGAACAGCCAGCACCAGCCCCTGTTCCAGCAGGTCAAGCTTGTAAACTTCGGGATTCGAACCGACGGCCTGAGTCAGCGCACGAACCTCGCGCGGGGGCACCCTGATGCGCACCGAGGCGGTCGTGCCGGGGCGAAGCCGATGCCCGGGGTTATTCAGTTCAAAGCGCACTGTTACCGTGCGTGTCTGCTGATCGACGTGCGGGTAAATGAAAGTCAGAAAACCCTGGAATTCCTCGTCGGGATAGGCGCGTGTTGTGGCCGTCACAGGAAGCGGGTCTTCAAACAACTGCGTCCCCGGCTTATGCGCCTGCTCGGCCGACAAAAACGCCAGGTCGTCCTCGTAAATCTGGGCTTGAATCCAGACAGTCGACAGGTCGGCGATATCGTACAGGGGAGTTCCTTCATCGACGTATTGCCCTTCACGGACGTACTTCTTGATGACGTGCCCGGACATGGGCGAGCGAATCCTGAAATGCGTGTTGGCCTTGCCCGCCTTAAGCACGTCATCGATCTGGTCGTCGCTGATTCCCAGAAGCTCTAACCGGCTGCGGCCGCTCGCCACCAATTCGCGGTTGCCCCGCTTCTGCGCGTCGAGCAGGTTCTGCATCGTGACGTTAAGATCGGGGCTGTAGAGCGACGCCAGGATTTCCCCCGCGTCGACCATCTGACCAGTTTCATTCAC
>JAYTRB010000096.1:0-2382 GCA_043746425.1 Planctomycetia bacterium | reverse complement strand
TCGAACGACTCGGCGTTTGCGAAAGTGCCCCTCGGCGACGTTTTGAGCGCCGCCAAATACGTCGGCCGCGCCCCGGAACAGGTTGACACCTTTATCGCTGAGGTTGTCGTACCAATTCGCCAGAAATATGCAAGTGCGCTGCGAGCCGAAAGCGAACCATTGCGAGTTTGAACCGTCTCCAAATTTCGTTCGCAGCATTCATATCACAGTGCTGCCTCGCGGCGGTGCGATCGGTTGCTTTGAATCGCAACCGATCGCTGCCGCAACCCCTGGGGATGATGCCGGCGGGTTTCTGCCCAAGCACAAGCACGCTTTGCCCTCTGGCGCGACGAAATGCCGACATAGGGGTCTTCGAGCAAATGCCCGCCCGCCCGTCAATCGCTGGTGATTACTTCTCGACAAACCACACGTTTCGGAATCGCACCGGATTGCCGTGGTCTTGCAGGTACAGCGGGCCTGGTTCCGGACCGACTTCAACCGGGGCCGCAGTCGTTTTGCGATTCGGAAGCTCGACGTTGTTGTGAATGACGACGCCATTGTGCCGCACCGTAATGCGCGCGTTCTTCGTCACTTTGCCGGCAGAGTCATACATCGCGGCGGTAAAATCAATGTCGTACGATTGCCAGGCCAGCGGGGGGAAGCACATATTCAGGCTCGGGTCTCTGACGGAATAAATCCCTCCGCATTCGTTGTCCTTTCCCTCGAGTCCGAACGAATCGAGAATCTGCACTTCGTATCGGCCTTGCAGATAGCAACCGCTGTTCCCCCTGCCCTGCCCCGAATCCTGCGGCATGTAGGGCGAGCGGAACTCGACATGCAGCGTTCCACTCTGGAACTTCTTCTTGCTGGTCGCCCCGCCGATGAGCAGGCCGTCGGGGGTCATGCGTCCGCCGTCAAACTGTTCAGCGTTCTTGCCGTCAAACAAGACGACCGCTCCTGCGGGAGGCTTGGCACCCAATGTCGGACTTTGCCGCACCACCTTCTTGAGTTGCCCCATCGTTGTGCCGCCGACGGTGGTAATCGTGAAGACGCCGTCTTTGATTGTGGCGCCTGCGACCTCGACGACTCCGAAAGTGACAACTCCGTTCTTCGTCGAGCCTTCAGATTGGAATTTGTCTGGCCCTTCCCAGCCATCACCGGGAAGCCCCCCGATGTAGCCCACCGCAGTGAACTTGCCATTTCCCTTAGCCACCACCTGTACGCCGATTTTCTTCACCCCTTCGTCGGTCATAATTTCGCCGACGTATTCTCCCTGGGCTGCGTAGTCAGGATCTGTGACCGACTCGGGGCTGTCGGCGACAATCTTGGGCTTGTTCAAGAGGCCTCGCCCGCGGAGCCAGTCTGCGCAACGTCCCGACCAGGTCGAGAGAATCGGATCCTTCTGCGCCAGGCCAACACCGTGGGCGCCTTTTTCGTAGATGTGCAACTCTGCCGGAACTTTAGCCTTTCGCAAGGCCATATAGAACAATACGCTGTTCTCGGGAGGGACTCCCGAGTCTTCATTGGTATGAAACAGAAACGTCGGCGGCGTCTTTTCGGTAACCTGCAGTTCGCTCGACAGACTCTGAACCAGCTTCTCATCGGGGGTCTTGCCAAGCAGGTTTTCGCGAGAGCCGACATGCGTGTACGGCGTCGTGAACGAAATGACCGGGTAACAAAGGACGGCGAAATCGGGCCGACAACTTACCTTCTCGATCGGGTCGAGCGCGTCGGCGTGGCCGTCGTCGAAATGCGTGGCCGCCGTTGAAGTGAGATGACCACCGGCCGAGAAGCCCAGAATTCCGACTCGATGCGGATCAACCTTCCATTCGGCCGCCCGCGCCCGGACAGTGCGAATCGCACGCTGGGCATCTTGCAAGGGGGCCGGGTGCTTGTAGCGTGGCGCGATGCGGTATTTCAACATGTACGCCGTCACGCCGAGCGAGTTGAGCCACTCGGCGATTTGCTTTCCTTCATGATCGACCGCCAGAAATCCATACCCGCCACCGGGGCAAATCACGATGGCGCATCCGTTGGCCTTGTCTGCCGACGGTTGCCAGATTGTAAGTGTGGGCTTGTCGGCGTCTTCGGCGTCTTCGGCGCCTGCTGCCCCAGGCGCCCCGTGAGGCCAAAGCAACTCAACTTTCGGTTCGTCGGCCCGCAATAATGTCGGCCCGCCAAACATGAGGACGAAGGCAAAACAAGTCAAAACCCGAGTGGCTGAACGCATGGAAGTTTCTCCAGAGAATCTAGGCTGGCTGACACAGCGCCCCTGTCGGGCTCAAATATCATTTCAGACACGTAAGTCTATCGATTGTCCCGGCAGTTCGCCAAGCATGCCTGCGACTGCAAGGTCGCAATTCCATTCCAGGTGCCTGCCGCGATCGAACAAAGCCCTCCGCC
>JAYTRB010000095.1:0-4209 GCA_043746425.1 Planctomycetia bacterium | reverse complement strand
GTAATCATGGCAGATCGCAAATTTTCTTGGCCTAGCCGGGCCGACAATGTTCTGATCGGGAAAGACATTCAGCGGCTCGATGGGGTTGCCAAAGCATCCGGCCAGGCCAAGTACACGGCCGACATCAACCCAGAAGGGACGCTGTTCGCCCGGCTGGTGACATGCCCACATGCGGCCGCCAAGCTGGCGGCGATCGACGGCGATGCAGCGAAAAAGGTGGCGGGGGTGCGCGCCGTGCATCTCTTCAAAAAAATTGGCGACGAAGTCCGCTGGGAAGGCGAACTCATTGCCGCCGTGGCAGCCGATCGGGCCGAACAGGCTGCCGACGGAGTCAAGGCCATCCAAGCCACTGTCAAATATGAGGTGCTCCCGCACTTTGTCGACGAATCCGACCTTGAGGGGGCCAAGCAGGCAGAGCGGTTCCAGCAATTGACGCAGAAGAACGACGGTGACGTGGAGGCGGCCTTCAAGAAGGCCGCGGTCGTGCATAAGGGGCATTATGGAATCGTCACCATCAGCCACATGTGTCTCGAACCGCACGGATCACACTGTCGCTGGACCGGAGAAAATCTCGACGCTCATGTCTCGACTCAAAATGTGTCTGGCACGCCGAAGCAGTTTTCGGACGCGTTAGAGATCGAGGAAACGAATGTCACCGTCACTTCCGACTACGAGGGGGGCGGCTTTGGATCAAAGTTCACGGTCGATGAATGGGGCTTGGCGTGTGCCAAGCTCGCCCAGGCGGCCGGAAAGCCGGTTCGATTGATGCTCGACCGGGCCACTG
This sequence comes from Planctomycetia bacterium, assembly GCA_043746425.1. GTDB lineage: Bacteria > Planctomycetota > Planctomycetia > Planctomycetales > Planctomycetaceae > JACQFH01. Next base: position 3,425 of record JAYTRB010000095.1, on the reverse strand, counting down.
AACTCAAGGTTGCTGGAACCCGGCCATCTGGTTTCATTGATGTGACCGTCGCCGCCGATGCCGAGGGTCAAGTCGTGGCTTGGGACAGTGTCCATTGGGGAACGGCCGGAATCGGCGGAGGTGGGGTAGATGTCGGGCAATTGCCATATCCGTTTACCTTCCCGAATCGCCGTGTCAGCCAGGTGGGGCTGATGTGCAACGTCGGCCCCAATCGTGCCTGGCGGGCGCCGCCGCATCCGCAATTGTGCGCCATGACTCAGACGGCGCTGGATGACCTGGCCGCCAAGCTTAAAATGGACAGCTACGACTTCTTCGCCAAGAACCTGCAGTTCACGCCGTTCGGCAAGGCAGAGGTCTACGCGGCCGAGATGGAACTTGCGGCCAAGGCCATCGACTGGAAGAAGAAATGGCATCCGCACGGCGAAGGAGGTCAGGGGCCGGTCAAACGCGGATTGGGAATGGCATTGCATACCTGGGGAGGGGGTGCGGGCCCTTGCAATTGTACTGTCAAAATCCATCCGGGAGGGGCGGTCGAAACGTTCCTGGGGAGTCAGGATATTGGCACTGGCACGCGCACCGTCATTGCAATTACCCTGGGCGAAACATTCGGCCTGCCGGTTGACGCGATCAAGGTTCATCTCGGGTCGAGCAAATATCCGCCATCGGCCGGTTCCGGCGGCAGCATCACCGTAGGAGGGGTGACAGGGGCCCACCGTCGGGCGGCGCAAACCGCTCTCTGGCAGATTTTCGATAAGGTTGCCGCGAAATATCAGCTCGAATCGACCGACGGCCTGGTCGCGCGGAATGGCAAGATTTTGAACGGCGAGAAAACGGTCTGCACCTGGAAGGAGGCCTGCTCGCTGCTCGGCCAGATGCCCCTTGAGGTGCAGGGAAAAGGGCCGGCCAAGGATGGCTTGACGGCCGACCGAGTGGCTGGCGTGCAGATGGTCGATCTGTCGGTCGACGTCGAAACGGGATTGATCCGGATCCACAAGTTTGTCTGCGTTCAGGATTGCGGTCTGATTCTCGATGAGCTTACCGCCCGCAGCCAGGTGCTGGGGGCACTCATTATGGGAATCTCGTACTCCCTGAGCGAAGAGCGAATTATGGACAACAAGACCGGCCGGTATGTCAACGCCGACCTCCAGAACTACAAGCTGCCCCGCATCGGAGACGTGGGGGAACTGGTCGCGATCATGTACCAGCCCGACAGCGAATATGATCGGGGCGTGGTTGGTCTGGGAGAACCGCCCGTCATCGCCCCGGGGGCGGCCATTTCAAACGCCGTCGCGAATGCGACGGGCGTTAGAGTACCCGTGCTGCCGCTGACTCCCAAACGTGTTCTCGATGCCCTGAAAGGAGGCCAAGCATGAATTCCTTTGAATATGCCAGCCCCCGTACTGAAGATGAAGCTGTCGAAATGCTCTCGGCCCATGCGGGCGACACAGCGGTACTGGCCGGCGGCACCGACCTGTTCAATCTTTTGCGAAGAGATTGCATTGCGCCGAAGCGGGTCGTCGATGTCAAGAATATCAACTCGATGCAGGGTGTAACGGTCACAGCGGGTGGCCTGATGATTGGTGCTCTGACAACGCTCGACGAGATTCTTGCGCACCCGCTTTTGAAGGCTTATCCGTCGCTCGTCCAAATAGCAGATGCGGTGCATAGTATTCAAATTCAGTCGATGGGGACGCTGGGAGGTGATTTGTGCCTTTTCCCCAATTGCTGGTACTACCGGAATGGCTATGGTCTGCTCGGTCAGCAGAATGGCGAGTCGCTGGTCGAGCAGGGGCGAAACGAATTCCATGCCGTCTTCGGCAATCGTGGCCCGGCGAAATTCGTTTCGGCATCGCGGTTCGCGCCGGCCCTCATTGCCTGGGGCGCCCAGGCGCGCCTTGCCGGCCCCGAACCAGGGCGAGTTTCGACCATTCCACTTGAATACTTCTTCGTCACTCCGAAGTCTGCCGCTCAGGGGGTGACTGTTCTCCAGCCAGGCCAGTTGCTGACACATGTGCTGCTACCCCTGGCAAGTGAAGAAATGGCCAGCGCGAGCTATGAAGTGCTGCAACTGGAAGGTCTCGATTGGCCTCTGGCATCGGCCGGCGTGTGTCTTGAAATGTCGGGCGGCATCGTTCGCGAGGCACGCATCGTTCTGGGCCACGTCGCTCCAACGCCGTGGGTCTCGCTTGACGCTGCGGAGGCGCTCGTCGGCCGGGTTATCGACGAACGAACGGCGCAAGCCGCGGGAGATGCCGCCGTTCTGCGGGCCACACCTCTTTCTGAAAATGAGTACAAAGTTCAAATCGCCCGAACGGCTGTAAAGCGGGCCATTCTGCGTGCCGCAGGTCAACTGGAAGGAGTGATCTGACATGAATGAAATAAACATTCTGCCGCTGGCCGAACAGCAGGGCGAACGCTGCTTGAGCCTGCGCTGCAAAGGGATGTACCTGAACGCGGGGCTGGGCGAAAGCGAACGGGTTGCCGGCGATGGCAATTTTTGGTGCGCCAAGACGCAGCGAATCTTTGGCCCCGACGACCAGCTCGTCGGCGATGGCGTTTGTCGCCACGCAGGCCGCAGTTGCTTTGAATTGCAAGGGTGATCGACCCCAAGTCGACTCGGCTACCCGACGGCAGTCGGGGGGCTCATTCTGTGGTCGATTTCATCAGATCCATACTCGTCACCGTTCGTGACAACTAAGATAGCGTGAAGTCCGCCGCACCAGCAGCGGCGACCCTCATTAATGCCGTGTTTGCCATGTGAGCGGGGCGTTTGCGGTAAAGATGCCCGACGATCCATTTTTAAAATTGTGCTCGCCTTTTTTCATTCTTTCACCGAATTGATACGTTAAGTTCGAAAAGCGAAGAATGGACGCTACGTAAATTCAAGACACTCTCGATTCCACTCGTGCTTGACCGGCTCCCAGCATCTTGTGAAAATCAAGGCGAGTTCTGGTAATCGTTTCTGATCTGGAAGGAGTCGAACATGCGACGTTTAGGATTTCTGGCAGGTTGTCTGGTGACCTTGGGGGCCGCGTCCTCGGGATTCGCCGTCGAGATTTCTGGTGAGTACCTCGAAGCCCGCACATGTGACGTATATACGGGGCCCTGTTTTGCCAACGGCGAAATCGGAATCGCGGGCAAAGAAGCCGTGATGGCCTGGAAGGTTGACGAGGGAAGCTGGGCTGGTGAAGACCTCTCTGGGCTGGGGGTGGCGCTGATCATCAAGGCCAACGACACGCTCAGCTTTGGCGGCAGCTTCTCTGTCAACGTCGAAAGAATATCGGCGGTCATCGTGGTGGATGAAACGGCCACCGAATCACAAAAGGTGGCCTTGGTACAGTTCGTCAAAGAGAGCGCTCCGAGACTGACGAATGATATTGTGAAAATCGAAGCAGCCGCTATTTCGCTGACGAATGATCACCTTT
>JAYTRB010000094.1:0-5551 GCA_043746425.1 Planctomycetia bacterium | reverse complement strand
TCATTTCCCGGAAGCGGCAGACGGCGGCGGATGCTTTCGACATCAACGGGAATGTGCCGGCATTTGATTTCCACTTGTCCGAAATTCGACGAACGGAAGTATTGGCGAATTTCCGACAAATTGTGGGAAAGCTCTGCCACCAGTTCAAACGCCTGTGCGAAACCTGTGGCGACGAATTTCGAGCCCGTCAAGTATTCTTCGGCGCGATCCAGACGGTCGAGCCCCAGGCGGCAGGCCGCGGCATCGACCAGCCCCGACCGCACGACCGCCGGATCGGGGTCATAAACATAATTCTGTGGTGGCGTGACCTCGGCAGCATCGTCGAGCGGCTCGCCGGCCAAGGTTTCTCCCGAAGGCAGAACGGTTGCCCGCCACGACTCGTTCCCGCGCAGTTCGCCAAACCATATCGTGGCCTCTTTGCATTCCCCATACAGACTGACCAGTTCAATTTCGGCGTCCGAAAACTTTCCGCCGAAATTGGCCGCTGGACTGAGCTTGATTGCCCCACCCCGACCCGTTCGCGCCATTTGCTGCAGGGCCTCGAGACCGGGAAGGTAGTCTTCAATGCGCACTGCCCTGCCTCTCGCTTGAGTCCGCCGGTCGGGGTCGATGTGTACCAGGGCCGCGCCCAGATCGACCGCGGAAACGTCCTGGCAGGCGAGTTCGACGCGGGGCGAAACGCCGTGAACTTCGGCATTCCATTGGGTTCGCAGGCAGGCGGCCGGACTTAAATCGACGGCTGTAACCAGACAGCGCTCGGCCAACGCCAGACAATCTCCCCCGATGCCGCAGCATAAATCAAACACCGTTCCCGAGAAACGGCGCGCCTTGTGGCGGGCCACGAGTTCGGAAGTCGCCTGCTCAAGCCCCTGCCGGTCGAACCACATTTCAGCCGCAAGCGAGAATTTGGCAAGTCCCTTGCGGCGCAGTTCGCACAAGGCAAACGCGCCCCGTACCAGCCGCTGGGGGAATTGCCGACGAAGTTGTGTCTGCAACGCCAGTTCATTGCCCGACGATTCGGCGACGAGTGATAGAAGTCGGGGTGAACTGCGCAACTCGTGCAGCAGATCACAATCGTCACGGCTCGCGGAATCTGTGGGTGCGGTCATACGTCGATCTTCCTGCCCCACGCTGCTGCGTGCAAGCCTCGCGCCGGCCGGATCTTACCGCCGCTATAAATTCTAGAAAGGCTTGTCAGCCGGGCTGATGAATTAGACACTGAACCTTGATCTAATGAATTTGATACATAATTCCCCTCCTTGAACTCTGCTGCCTGTGACATATGACTGACTCTAAGTCTGTGTTGATCGAGCGCGATGTGGCGCATCTCGTTCACCCCCTGCACAATCGAAAACTCCATACGGCAACTGGACATGTGTGGATCAAGGCGGAGGGGGTGATGCTCACCGACGCCGACGGAAAGGAATACATCGACGGGCTTTCAGGGTTGTGGAATGTCATCGCCGGTCACGGGCGCCGCGAGATCGTCGATGCCGCCGCGCGGCAGATGCAGACGCTGGCGTATTGTTCGAGCTACGCGGGGAGTTCAAACATCCCGGCGATCGAACTGGCCGAACGCCTTGCCCGCATGACGTATCCCTCGATCACTCGCTTCTTCTTTACCTCAGGAGGAGGAGAATCGAGCGACACGAGTTTTAAGACGGCGCGCTATTACTGGCGGATGCGCGGCAAGCCCGGCAAAACGAAAGTCATCTCGCGGCAATGGGGCTACCATGGCGTGACCCTGGCGGCAATGAGTGCCACGGGCCTGAGTGCCTATTGGCCCATGTTCGAGCCGCGTGTTCCTGGGTTCATTCAGATTCCGTCCCCATACCCGTACCGCTACGAAGCCCCTGCCGGGGTGAGCCAGGGGGTTGCGGCAGCCAATGAACTCGAGCACGCGCTGCTGCGCGAGGGATCTGACACTGTGGCCATGTTTCTGGCAGAGCCTGTGCAGGGAGCCGGCGGCGTCATCGTTCCCCAGGACGATTACTTCCCGCGCATCCGCGAAATCTGCGATAAACACGAAGTGCTGCTCGTGGCCGATGAAGTCATCACCGGCTTCGGCCGGACTGGCAAGCTGTTCGGACTTCAGCACTGGGGAATCGAGCCCGACATGATCCTGTTCGCCAAGTCGATTACATCAGGCTACTTTCCCTTGGGAGGCATCGGCATCAACGAAAAAATCGCTGAAGTACTCGATACGGGCGAGCCATCGTGGATGCACGCCTTCACGTACAGCGCGCATCCGGTCGGCTGTGCCGTAGCCCTGACGGCCATCGACATCATTGAGAAAGAGAACTTTCCCACCCAAGCTGCCGAAAAGGGGACTTACTTGCTGGCAGGATTGAAGGCCGCGCTGGCGTCGCACCCACACGTGGGAGAGGTACGCGGCAAGGGCTTGATGTGCGGAATCGAATTTGTGCAGGACAAAGGATCAAAATCCGAGTTTCCCGCCGACGATAAAATCGGCAGCAAAGTGCATCTGGCGGCACAGAGGCGGGGCCTATTCAGCCGGCTGCGTGGCGAAACGGTATTCTGCCTGGCACCCCCAGTCGTCACCCCCTTGCCGATTCTCGATCGCATCGTAGAGATCATGGCAGCTGCGGTGAAAGAAGTGCTGGGATAAGCCCGAGGGTCACAGTTTTATTGCCCAATTCTTCGGACTTCGGGACGACGTCAGTATTTATTCTGCTCCTCTTTGACGAGTTCCGCGACGAACACCTTGTGATTGAATTCGACGATTCCAAAAGGAAAACCCCGACGTCTTTGCAGACGCCGGGGATCTTGTTCTCGACAACTCAGCCCGATCAATACATGTCGTGATCGGCCCCGCCGCCCTTCTTCTTATCTTCCTTGGGCATTTCGGCGATCAGTGCGTCGCTGGTGAGCAATAGCGTCGCCACGCTGGCGGCGTTTTGCAACGCGCTGCGGGTGACTTTCGTCGGGTCGATAATCCCCGACTTCACCAAGTCTTCGAACTTACCGGTGGCGGCGTTGTAGCCAACATTGCCCGATTGTTCAGAGACCTTTTCGCAGATCACGCCGCCGTCGACGCCAGCATTGTCGGCGATCTGCGTAAGCGGCGCCTTGCAGGCCCGCAGGATGATGTTGTAGCCAATCACGGCATCATCCGACAGATCTTTAGGCTTACACGCAACCGACGACCGCAGAAGGGCAACGCCGCCGCCGGGGAGAATTCCCTCGGCGACTGCCGCACGGGTGGCATGCAGAGCGTCTTCGACGCGGGCCTTCTTCTCTTTCATTTCGCTCTCAGTCGCAGCCCCGACGTTAACCTGGGCCACGCCTCCAGAAAGCTTGGCAATTCGCTCATCGAGCTTTTCTTTATCATAGTCGCTCGACGAGTTCTCGCGCTCTTTGCGAATCTGATCAATGCGGGCTTTGAGGTCGGCCGTCTTGCCAGCCCCTTCAATGATCGTCGTATTATCTTTGTCGATCACCACCTTCTTGGCCCGGCCCAGATCGGAAAGTTGCACGTTTTCGAGCTGGATACCCAAGTCTTCAAAAATCGCCTGGCCGCCGACCATGATGGCGACGTCCTGCAACATGGCTTTGCGGCGGTCGCCGTAGCCCGGCGCCTTCACGGCGACACACTTGAACGTGCCGCGGAGTTTGTTAATAACCAGCGTCGCCAGAGCTTCGCCCTCGACCTCTTCAGCGATGATCAACAAGGGCTTGCCGGCATTAACGACCTTCTCGAGCACCGGAACGAGATCCTTGATGTTGCTGATCTTCTTCTCGTGGATCAGAACATAGGCATCCTCAAGGACAGCTTCCATCGACTGCGGATCGGTCACGAAGTACGGCGAGAGGTAGCCGCGGTCGAACTGCATCCCTTCGACAGTGGTGTACTCAGTCGTCAGGCTCTTGCCCTCTTCGACAGTGATGACGCCGTCTTTACCGACTTCTTCCATGGCGTTCGCCAGGATTTCGCCGATCTTTTCGTCGCCGTTGGCAGCCACAGTGGCGACCTGGGCGATTGACTTCTTGTTACGACACTCGATCGACATGCCCTTGAGCTTTTCGACGATGTCTTCGACGGCTTTGTCCATGCCGCGCTTCATTTCAACAGGGTTCACGCCCGAGACGACCGCGCGGAGTCCCTCGATGTAAATCGCCTCAGCCATAATGGTAGCGGTGGTGGTGCCGTCGCCAGCAACATCCGATGTCTTGCTCGCGACTTCTTTCACCATGCGGGCGCCCATGTCTTCGAACTTGTCTGCCAGTTCGATTTCACGCGCGACGGTTACACCGTCTTTAGTCACTGTGGGAGAGCCGAAGCTCTTTTGAAGAATGACGTTTCTCCCGCGGGGGCCGAGCGTCACACGCACAGCTCTTGCCAGCTTGCTGACTCCCGAACGAATTTTGTCCTGCGCTTCCTGATCGAAAGCAATCATCTTGGCCATGAGCACAACTCTCCTGATACTGATGAGTTTTGAATGGGTTTGTGCCTGCGTCGCGAAAATCAGCGTCGCGAAAAATCAGCGTCCCGAATAGTTAATACACCGCGAGGACGTCGCTTTCGCGAAGGAGCAGGTATTCTTCTTCGCCCAGCGAAATCTCGTCGCCAGCGTAAGAACTGAAAATCACGCGATCGCCCGCCTTGAGCGTCAACGGATTGCGTTTGCCATCTTTTGAAACATGCCCGTCACCGACGGAAATGACAGTTCCCTTTTGCGGCTTATCTTTCGCCGTGTCGGGGAGAACGATTCCTCCGGCAGTCGTCGAGACTGCGTCATCGCGCTTGAGCACGACCCGGTCATACAGCGGAACGATCTTGACGCTCTCTTCTTTGCTTCCCTTTTTCGCCATTAATGAACTCCTCGAGTCCTCGGAACTGTCATTTGTAGGGGTAGACGTGCAACCTGAACGCTTGGCCAATCTTATGTGGCACTTCTTCTAATGCGAACCTCATGCCATGCGACCGCGAATTCACATCTCCTTATTTAACATAAAGATGTGTCATTTTGATGCCTAGAGAACGCTGCCAGAACGAACGAGATTCACCATCTTGGTCCCGCGATGAGTGCCAAAGTGGCAGATTCGGTACTCGAATTCGCGCATACTGTGGGGACGCGGCAATTCTTCTTGAAGAAAATCGACCAGGCAACGTCGGTCGCCTGCCTTTCAGAGGCCCACAATCCTGAAGACAGGTATCAACAATCGGATTTTGTGATCCTGATGCGACTTTCCTGCGTTGAGGTTAAGATATGCGTGTGTGGCCTAATTCGGCGCCGGACGGCGCCGACGCGGGGGAACCATCGGAATTGCTTTCAAGAGCCATTCCTGGGGCGCAGGTTCGGCATGCCGAACCGGGGTACTTTCAAGCCCTAGCCCGTCAGCTAACCTCGTCGGCAGGCCACGGCATGGTGCCGTGGCTGGATTTGAAAGGGCACTCCCGTCCGGGATTCCGCGACGAAGAGCCCGGCTCGTATCCGTTTTTAGGCGCAGCTAAGGCACCCACTGGCGAATCATGCAAGCACCCAAACTGCCGTAAGGCAGAGTGGGCGCCGGGCAAGCGCCATGCTTG
>JAYTRB010000093.1:0-3365 GCA_043746425.1 Planctomycetia bacterium | reverse complement strand
TTGGCGCAGCCCGACCTGCAAATTCTCGACGTCCGCACTCCCGGCGAATGGCAAGGGGGCCATGTGCCGGGCGCAAAATATATCTTTCTGCCCGAACTCGAAAAGAAGCTCGACCACCTCGCGAAAGAAAAGCCGATTGCCGTCTACTGCGACAGCGGTTATCGGGCGAGCCTGGCCGCGAGTGTCTTGCAACGGCACGGCTTTGCACACGTCGAAAATGTCCCCGGGAGCTGGAAGGCCTGGAAGGCTGCCGGCTATGAGATTCAGATGCCCAGCGAAAAGAAGAAGGCTTCCGATACCAATCTCACATGAAAGGGCGCCTCGTGGCGACCGTCGTGATCCTGCATACCAACGATTTACACGGCCACCTCACTCCCTGGCAGGGGTGGCAGGACGATCTGCGCGGCAAGACGGTCGGCGGCCTGGGGCGGTTGGCGGGAGCCATTGGGCAGGTGCGCCAGGAAGCTGGTAAGAACGTTCTGCTGTTAGACGCTGGCGACTTGATCGGTGACACAATGCTCGCCGATCTCACGTTTGGAAAAGCACAGGTCGCTGCCCTCAACCATCTGGGATACGAGGCCCTCACCATCGGGAATCATGAACCCGACTTCGGCATCAAGACGCTGCGTGAGCGCATCAAGGAAGCGAATTTTCCCACTGTGGCTGCCAATCTTGTCGAAAGAAATGGGGGTCGGCTGTTCACGCAGCCCTACCTCATCAAACAGGTCAATGGCGTGGCTGTGGGGATCCTCGGGCTGGCCTATCCGAAGACGGCCTCGACGACCGCGGCGAAGAACGTGGCCGAGATTGAGTTCCAGGAACCGGTGGCTGCCGTCAAACGCTACCTTCCGAAAATGCGCGACGAGGGGGCCCAGATCGCTGTTGTACTTTCTCACCTCGGGCTGAGCGGCGACCAGCACCTGGCGCGGTCGGTCGCCGAGATTGACGTGATTGTCGGGGGACACAGCCACAACCGGATGGACCAGACAGAACAGGTGGGGGGCACGCTGATCGTACAAGCCGGGGCGCATGGCTCAGACCTGGGCCGGCTCGACCTCACCATCGAACACGGAAAGATCACGGCGCATCGACGCACGCTGATTCCCCTCGATCACGAGCGTGTGCCGGCCGACGCGGCTGCCGAGCGGCTGGTGCATGAACTGCTCGCACCGCATCGCGCGGCCCTCGACGAAGTGGTGGGCGAAGCCTCGGGCTGGTTGGTGCGGGCGCAAACGCTGGCCGGCCAGAAGGCCCGCAAACGCACTGAAGAATCTGCCATCGACTCGTTGTTCGCCGACATCCTGCGCGAAGAAACGCAGGCCGATATCGCCTTTCTGCCCGGGGTTGGTTACGGAGTCGCGATTCCGCCGGGGCCGATCACGGCAGCCCGGCTGCGACAGATGGCGCCGCATGACGCCGCGGTCGTGACGATGCGCCTGTCGGGCAGTCGCATCGTAGAGGTTTTAGAACAGGCGGTCGAAAACTGCTACACCGAAGATCCGGCGCGCAAGGTGGGAGGAATGGTGCAGGTCTCGGGCCTGCGCTTTCGTTACGACCCGGCGATGGCCCGCGACCACCGCATCGTGCATGTCGAGTTGAACCGGGGCCGGTGGGACGCGGCCGCCGATTATCAGGTGGCGACAAATGGCCTGCTCGCTCAGGGTGGTCATCACTATGGCTCGTTCAAATACGCAGAATCCGTCAGAGAGCACAATTCGCAATATGAAACCATTCGCCTGTGGATGGGGCGGCATTCCCCCGTTTCGACCCCCGCGCCGGGGCGGATTGCCAGAGTCGAAGACTTGCGGAAGTGAATCGCCGCGCCGCGGCTTTGTTTCAGGCCGGTGAAAGTCAAACGCATTGACCGTTGGGACGAGAGGAAGGGCGAGGATGAACAATCGTTGTTTTTCGTTTCTGGCCGTGGTGCTGGCGATAGCCGCATTGACAATGGTTCTGATGAGTCAGGCTTCGAGTCTCGCGCTTTCACAGGCGGAGGAGCCCGAGAAAGAAACGCCGTCGGTTGTGCTGCCAGAGACGTACAATGCTGTCACCAGAATTCATTTCACGAATGTGGCAGTTCATAGGGGCTCTCCCGAGCCGAATCCTGTCGAGCGGCGCTTTCAAGTCGACCTGAAATACTGGTTGATGGACTCCAAAACTTACGTGAAGGGCGACCTGGGCATTGGTAATCCCGAGTTGGTCGATTTTATCCGCAAACTCGGCAGCAAGAGCCTTCCGGCCAGCGAGCCCACCACCTTGTCGGTGATGGCCTATACAATTGGTCGGGCCGTTCTAGGCGAATTCAAAATCGTCCAAAAAGTCGAGGTGCGTCTGACACACTTCTCGAAGGGGCTGGAAGTTGAAGATGAAGCAAACGACAATCACGTGGTAAATCTCACACTGCAACGCTGACCCATACGAAAAGGTGCCATCACATGACCAAGTTTCCATTCGCAATGATCGTGGTCGGGGGGTTGATTCTCTTAGGTTCGCAGATTGCACCCCAGGCTGAAGAGCAGTCAGCCCCGGGCGAGGGTTCCAAAATGCTGAAGATGGTGATGCACGTTAACTTTGCCGATGCAGAGCAGCAAAAAGGGGGGCTTCGCAATCTGACGAACATTTTGAAGGCGGTTGACGATTCGAAGATTGAGGTGGTCTGTCATGGCCCGGGAATCGGGCTGGTGGTCGATGGGCAGAGCAAGCATGCCGACGATGTCGCCAAACTCCTCAAGCAGGGCGTACAGTTTGTCGCTTGCGAGAACACGTTGCGCGAGAAGTCGATTTCCAAAGACAAACTTCTGCCCGGCGTGGCAACGGTTCCTTCAGGCGCGGTTGAGGTGATCCAGAAGCAGCAGCACGGATTCGGCTATTTCAAGCCCTGAATCGACTGCCCGAAACGCGGGGCCGACTTGCCTAAAGAGGCAAGGTCAATCGCCGCAGAGATAGCCGGATGCTGGTCGGTTGATAACCGCTCTGCGGCGCTCGCAGCACGGCCGATGAATGGCTGACGGAAAGCCACGCACGGTTTTGCAGTGAGCGCCTCGCCCGGCAGAGGGGCGTCACGGGCCGCGCACTACTCTGTCGGTCTCGATCGAGGCCACTCTGGCCAGCAACTTTTCGAGAACGGCCAGGTCGAGCGGCTTGACCAGGTGATGATCGAAACCCACTTCCCTGGAACGGCGTTTGTCTTCTTCCTGGCCCCATCCCGTCAAGCCCACGAGCACCATTCCATTGCCCCAGGGTTGTTCTCGAATTTTTCGGGCCACTTCGTAGCCGTTCAACTTCGGCAGGCCAATATCGAGCAGCACCACGTCGGGCCGGAATGCGGCCGCCGCCGCGACTGCCTCAAGGCCGTCGTACGCGAT
>JAYTRB010000092.1:0-5229 GCA_043746425.1 Planctomycetia bacterium | reverse complement strand
AGTGAAAAATAGTGTTCCCAACTTTTTTCGTCGTGTAAATTGGTAAGCCGGAACGGCCAACTTTTTTTGCCGTACGGATTCTCGTTGTGCCGGTCGACGAGCAACTGCGACGCAAGAATCGAATCATCAGGTACAAGCTCACCACGAGCAATGAATCGTTCTCGTCGCGAATCGATAAACTCGAACCTTGAATCACTTCTTCATCAGACAGAGCGACGCATGTACGCCATGGCTTTCGCCCGCACGGGCGGTGTTGACGTTCTCGAACCGATGGATCTGCCGACTCCCGAGGTTGGCCCCGACGACGTGCTCGTCGGTGTCCGCGCTTGCGGATTGAACCACCTCGATTTGTGGTTCCGCCAGGGATTGCCCATGCAGATTCCCATGCCCCATATCGGAGGCTGCGAGATCGTGGGCGAGGTCGCCGAAGTGGGGGTCGACGTAAAAAACGTCGCCGTCGGTCAGAAAGTCATGATTGCCCCGAACCAGGGCTGCGGACATTGCTCTGAATGCTTGCGGGGCAACGACCCTGGCTGCCCGGAGTTTTGCATTCCCGGCGAACACTCTCAAGGAGGCTTTTGCCAGTTTGCAAAAGCCCGGTCGCGACACATTATTCCGGTAAGCGAGGCGTGGTCGCTGGTCGAATGGGCCGCAGCGCCGCTGACATTTCTGACCGCCTGGAGCATGCTGCACCGGCACGGCCGGATTCAGCCGGGAGATGACGTGCTCGTGCAGGGGGCGGCCAGCGGCGTGGGGTCGGCGGCAATTCAGATTGCGAAACTGGCCGGCGCCCGTGTGTTTACGACCGCGGGCAATGCCGCCAAGCAGAAACTGGCGCACGCTCTCGGGGCCGACGTTGTCATTGACTACAACCACGAGAACTTCGCCGAGGTGATTAAAACGACGACGGGCGGCCGCGGGGTCGATATCGTGATCGAGCATGTGGGGAAGGAAGTCTGGAAGGACTCGCTCAAGTGCCTGGCGCGGGGGGGCCGGCTCGTCACCTGCGGAGCGACGACCGGGCCCAAAGTCGAAATCGACCTGCGGTTTTTCTTCATCCGCGAAATCGAAGTGAGCGGCGCCTTCATGGGGACGCGCGGCGAACTGAACCAGGTATTGGGGCTTCTTGACCGCAAGCTTCTGCGGCCCGTCGTCGATCGTACATTTCCTCTGGCGCAGCTCCGCGAAGCGCACCAGTATCTCGAAGATCGCAAACAACTCGGCAAACTGGTCATCGAGCCGGCGTGACGGTTCTCGATCTGGCCGGGCCGCTCAATGGCCGCGGGCGGAACTACCGTGCGATCTCAATATGCCGTGTTTCGCGCAATACATTGACTTTGATTTCGCCGGGGTAAGTCAGTGCCTGTTCGATGGCCTTGGCAACGTCGCGGGCCATGCGAGAGGCTTCGCGATCGTTTACCCGGCGGGCGTCGACGACGATGCGGATTTCGCGGCCAGCCTGCACCGCAAAAGCGTGTTCGACTCCCGGAAAACCGCACGCCAGGGCTTCGAGTTCTTCGAGCCGTTTGACATACTTTTCAAGCGACTCGCGGCGGGCGCCGGGACGCGCGGCCGAGATGGCGTCGGCCGCCGCAACCAAAACTGTATAGATGTAATCGACGCGAATGTCGTCGTGATGTCCAAGCGCGGCGTGAACGACCTCGGGGCCTTCGCCATAGCGTTTCAGAAGCTCGGCGCCGACGGCGGGATGACCGCCTTCCATTTCATGATCGGCCGCCTTGCCGATGTCATGCAAAAATCCGCAACGGCGGGCCAGATTGCCGTCAAGACCCAATTGCTCGGCCAGCATTCCCGTCAGAAATGAAACCTCGATTGAGTGGCGGAGCACGTTCTGACTGTAGCTCGTGCGAAAACTGAGCCGTCCCATCAGATCGATCAGCTTCTCGTGCAGGCCGTGAACGCCAGGTTCCTGGGCCCCTTCCTGACCAAGGCGGCGGATGTGAACTTCCATCTCTTTTTGTGTCTCAGCGACGACCTCTTCGATGCGCGAGGGATGAATTCGGCCGTCCTGGATGAGCTTGACGAGGGCCAGCTTGGCCGTCTCGCGACGGACCGAGTCGAAAGCCGATACGATGACGACGCCCGGGGTATCGTCAACGATGACGTCGACGCCGGTGGCCTTTTCAAAAGCGCGGATGTTGCGCCCCTCGCGACCGATAATGCGACCCTTCATTTCATCGCTGGGAATGTCGACCGACGAGACGGTTGTTTCAGAGGTATGGCTGGCAGCGTAGCGCTGCACGGCCATGCCGATGATCTCGCGCGACAGTTTGTCGCAGTTGGATTTCAGCTCTTGCTCGTGCTTGAGAATGACCGCGCCGGTTTCGTTTCGCAGTTCCTGACTGAGGCGCGAAAGCAGTGTATCCTGGGCCGTCTGCGGCGACATCCCGCTGATCTTATAGAGCTGGTCCTGCTGCTGTTTGAGAACCTGCTGCAGTTCGACGTCGCGGGCGTCAACGGCTTCGCTTCGCTCGGCGAGCTTGCGCTGCGTAATCTCGAGCATGCGCTCTTTTTTGGCGATATCCTGCTGTTGCTCGGTGAGGGTGGTGTCGCGGCGGTCGAGGCGGCGTTCCTGCTCGCGGAGCTCGTCACGCACCCGGTTCATGTCTTTCTCGAGCTCTTCGCGGCGAACCAGCAACTCTTCTTTGCCAGCCAGCTCTTGCGCCTTGCGGACATTGTCGGCGTCGCGCTGGGCTTGCGCGAGAATTTCTGCGCCATTACGGAAGGCGGCCCCGCGGATCTGGCGCTCAAGAAACCACCCCACGCCTCCGCCGACCACCAGCGCCAACAGCGGCGGCAACCAAGTTTCAAATCCCATTAACGGTATTCCTTCTCCGAAATCGCTCGAGAAGAACCGGCTGATGGGGACGGTGCGGCAGGCAACAACCTGCCGTACTCAGACCCGCGATTCGCGTCAGAGGGCGGAACCGAGACGTAGCGAACAGGTCATGCGTGGCGACGGTCGAACGTCTCGGGCCCAGCCGAATGCCAGCGCCAGGGACGCTGTGCGGCAAGCGGAGGACAGTATTTGGTGGGCGCCGGCTCTGGAAGTGGTATTCCAGAACCCCATAACAGCGACCGTGAGACGGCATCCAACCGTGCAGAATCGAGATCAACACTTAGCGAGAACGCACCCAAACCGTACCTGCCCGCGTCTGCTCGCCGAAGAACGAACACCCGCCCCAACTGCTTGCAGCAGCTTCGGAGAAGTCGCAGAATCAATGCCACACCCAGCAGCATGACGTTGTTCTGCCTCTTGTAGTTCGGCATCTCGTATTTCCACGTAACCTGAATCGTAACGACTCGAGAAGTGAACTTACCGGAAAAGGCTCGTTCGATTTCGCCCTCCAGGCGATAGATTCACCCGGAGTCCCTCGTTTTGTAGTAAGGGTTTACGTAACCTTATCCTATCAAGGCTGCTTTCGCGGTCAACTGACCACGAAAAGTCGTTCCCTCCTCGCTCTGAAGTTCCGCCAGGTCTGTCGATGAATCGGCATCCATTGCCAGAACACCTCGCGTTGCAATTCGCCGGGGTTTTCTCTGAAAGGCGGCTGTTGCTGGCCGTTTCGGGCGGAGCCGACAGCATGGCCCTCTTGCGCGGCTTGCGCGAACTGCAAGACTCGCTTGAGTTGAATCTGCACGTGGCCCACCTCGATCATCAGTTGCGCGGCGAGGCGGCCCGCGACGATGCCCAATGGGTGGCAGAAGTCTGCCGCGCGCTGGCCCTCACCTGCACAATCGGCCGGGTCGACGTGGCCGCCATTGCCAGCCGCAACGGTACGGGAATCGAAGAAACCGCGCGCGACGAACGCTATCGGTTTCTCGAAAGCACGGCCCTGGCGGCAGGCTGCCCTGCGATTGCCCTGGCACACACCGCAGACGATCAGGCCGAAACGGTTTTGCACCATATCGTACGCGGCACGGGCCTGTCGGGCCTGCGGGGAATTCCGCGTGAGCGCTGTTTGGCTTCGGGAATCCGGCTGGTCCGTCCGTTACTGGACGTCGAGCGGCCGGTCGTGATCGATTATCTGGCGCGGGTCGGGCAGGCCTTTCGCGAGGATGCATCAAATGCCGACGATTCCTTCACGCGAAATCGCATTCGCCGCCACTTGCTGCCGCAGCTTGCCCGCGAATACAACCCCAATGTCTCCCAGGCACTGCGGCGATTGGCCCAGCAGGCGGCAGAAACCCAGGCCGCGCTGGATACGGTTGCCGGCGACCTGCTCGATCGCGTGCTGGTGTCATCGGCGGCAGGCGAATGCCGTTTGAAATGGCAGCCGCTGACGCTCGTTCCGCGGCACCTGATTCGCTCAGCGCTGGCGCAACTCTGGCAGCGGCAGAACTGGGCGCGGCAGAAAATGGGGTTCGATCAGTGGGAGCAACTGGCAGAAATCGCCATCTCAGGCGGGACGGCCACCTTTCCTGGCAAGATCGACGTTCGCCGCGAAGGGCGCTGGCTGACATTGCGCGCGACTTGATTGCCGCCCCCAAAACGGCTAGAAAAGAGGCATCTCTCCATGCCTCAATCGCCGCCAGAGCTGGCGTCGCGGATGCGCGGGGAGTTTAACGACTCTGCCAGGCCGAACCCTATTGCCGTCGCCAGTGTCGAGACATTCGTACCGCCGGGTGAAGGTTCCCGGCGGTTTTCTCGTTACCGGCGGTGAGAAGGAAGTTGCCTATGAAACATTTTGACACGCTGGATCGATTGACGCCACAGGATTTTCGGGACATCCTGCGCCTCTCGGCCGCCTTGAAATATCGCGTCGACCAGGGCGACCGGCCGCGATTGCTCGGCGGCCGCGTGATGACGCTGGTGTTTGAAAAGCCGTCATTGCGAACCCGCGTCAGTTTTGAAGCCGCCGTGGCACAACTGGGGGGTTCAAGCCTGTTTCTGTCGTGTGCCGAGGCAGGGCTCAACGGTCGCGAATCGGCGGCCGATGTGGCCCGCGTGCTGGGGTCTTATTCCGACTGGCTGGTGATGCGAACGTTTTCGCATCGGCTGGTCGATGAATTCGTGCGCCATGCCGGGTGTGCCGTCATCAACGGACTTTCCGACCAGGGGCATCCCTGTCAAGCGCTTTCTGACATGCTCACCATCGAGCAGGTGTTTGGCAGTCTGGCGGGGAAGACAGTCGTCTTCGTGGGCGACGGCAACAATGTCGCCCGTTCACTGGCCAAGGCCACGGCGCTGATGGGAATGAAATTTGT
>JAYTRB010000091.1:0-2334 GCA_043746425.1 Planctomycetia bacterium | reverse complement strand
CCCGGAGTGCGGCAGTCGCTGCGCCTGTGTCTGGAAGCGCAGCACGCGCGGGTTGTCGGAGTCGGGACGGCGTCAGGGGCCCTTGATGCTGTCGAGCGCAGTCGGTTCGACGTAGTCTTTCTCGATCTTTGGCTGCAAGCCGAATCGGGATTGGCGCTGCTGCCCGAATTGCTCCGCAAACAGCCGGGGGTCGGCGTCATTGTAATTACCGCCTTCGCGACGTTCGAATCGGCCGTTGAAGCGATGCGGATCGGCGCGGTCGATTATCTCCCTAAACCTTTCACTCCCGAACAGGTTCGTTCAGCCGCGCTACGCGTCGTGACGGCCAATGTACTCAAACGGCAACTCGCCGAACTCCGCGATCGGCTTGACGAAACCGAAAACGAAAGCACGTTCGACACCAATAACCTGGCCTTCGCGGCCTTCCTGCAGACCGTGGCCCGGGCTGCCGATTCCGAGGCGGTCGTTCTCTTCCGCGGCGAAAGTGGCACGGGCAAGAATGTACTGGCGCGGTGGTTGCGGCATCACAGCCGCCGGGCCGTGGGCCCTTTCGTCACGGTGCATTGTCCCATGCTCTCGGGCGAGCTGATGACCAGTGCGCTGTTTGGGCATTGCAAGGGGGCCTTCACCGGAGCGGTATCCGATGCGGCTGGAAAAGTCGAAGCCGCCGAAGGAGGGACGATGTTCCTCGACGAGGTCGCCGATCTGTCGACCGAAGCCCAGGCGCGACTCCTGCGCTTTCTTAACGACCGGACATACGAGCGGCTGGGTGAAACTCGCGAGCGCAAGGCAGACGTGCGGCTCATTGCCGCAACCAATAAGCCCCTCGAACAAGAGGTGCATGCGGGACGGTTTCGGGAAGACCTGTTCTTCCGGCTGAACGTGGTGACGCT
This sequence comes from Planctomycetia bacterium, assembly GCA_043746425.1. Lineage (GTDB taxonomy): Bacteria > Planctomycetota > Planctomycetia > Planctomycetales > Planctomycetaceae > JACQFH01. The sequence goes on along the minus strand of JAYTRB010000091.1, from coordinate 1,441 downwards.
GGTCTTGCCCCCGTTGCGCGACCGGCCAGAAGACGTGCTGCCATTGGCCCGGCACTATCTGCAATTCTTTGAACGCCGGCAGGGGCGGCAGAGCCTGTTCTTCACGCGCGCCTGCGAACAGGCGATTGCCGCCGAAACGTGGCCAGGAAATCTACGACAACTCCGTAACGCGGTCGAGCGGGCGGTAATACTGGCGCCTGCAAATTTGATCGAACCGGCAGATCTCGGCCTGGCGCCAGCGCGCGATGACGACGGGCACTCAACCGGGCTTGTGCGCGAGTTCCGACGGCACATTTCCCTGGGCGACGACGCCACCCTCGAGGAAATCGAGCGCGAACAGATCGCCCGCGTCGTGGCGCGCGCCGCGTCGTTCGAGGCCGCTGCGCGGATCCTCGCCATCGATGTGACGACGCTACAACGCAAGCGCAAGCGCTTCGGATTGTCGTGAAAGCCCAACCCCCATGCGAAGCCTTAAAGTTCGATTTGCGCTGGCGGGGTGCCTTTTGGTCATGGCGACGGTGGCCAGCAGCCTATTCAGTGCCCTGAAATTTGCACAGCTGAGCGCCACTGTCGACCATGCGCTGCACGCGAGCGAAGAAGCTATCAGCCTGGCGACCGAATTGGCAGGATCGCTCGAACGCGAGGATGACGCATTGCTTCTGGCCCTCAGCGGAGACCGTGAGGTGGCGCGCGCATCATTGCAGGCCGAGCAACAGCGCGGCAACGCGAGTCTCGACCGGCTGGTCAAAAAATTGGAGCGGGGCGATTCAGAAGAGCGTGGAATCGCTTCTGAACTCCGCCATGAAATCGACGAGTACCGCGGGGCCGGCGCTCGGCTGCTCTCTTTGGCGGGGCACCCCGATGCAGTTGCGCGGTATCATCAGACTGTCAATCCGCATCTCCGGCAGACGGTGGCGACCTGCGCACGCGTTCGCGAGATCAATTTTCGGACGATGGCCCGAGCGGGAATTCAGGCCCGCGATGCGGCCAGTCGCGCGACGCACATCGTGACGACGATCACCGCGGCAGCGTTCGTCCTTGGCACACTGGTTACAGTATGGCTGGCGCGGTCGATCATCATGCCGGTTCGCGATCTGACGGCTTCGGTTGACGCTGTCCGGAAGGGAGATTTCGATCGCCGCGTTGCCCCCTCGGCTGTAGACGAGCTGGGAAAACTGGCCGATGGCTTCAACCGCATGGCCGAAACGGTGGGAGAATATCGCCGCTCGAGCCTGGGAGAATTATTAGCCGCGAAAACGACGCTTGAGGCAACGCTCAATGCGCTGCCGGACGCGGTAATCGTAATTGCACCCGACGGCAGTGTGGGGGCGGTCAATGCGCCTGCGCGGGCGATTCTGGCGTCAGCCGATGTTCCGCACGCGGGCTGCCTGCGCGAACTCCCTTTGCGGCCGGCGCATCTCCAGGCCGTAAAGGCCGCACT
>JAYTRB010000090.1:0-3680 GCA_043746425.1 Planctomycetia bacterium | reverse complement strand
GGTTTTCCTGGCAGCCGTATTGCGGGAGTTTCGCGATCAAGACCCGTAGATTCAGGTGGAGCTTCAGGTGGTTGCGTTCCAGCAAACGACCGGGCGAGTTCTGCATCGCTGCCAGTCAGGCGAAATCAATGTATCGATGGTGGCCATCCCTATCGCGGCCAAATCCCCGAAAAAAATGGAAGTGCTGTTCGACGAAGTACTGCCGGCTGTTCTGCCAACAGGGCCCGCCCTCGTCGAATACAGGCGGTTCAATGTGCGCGTGCCTACAGTTTCTGAAAGCTTGACGTAGGCCGACGGTCTTCAGCCTGGGCGTTGGTCCGTCCGCGCTTGACGTCTTCATTGAGAATGGCCTAGTGTAGAACCTTAAAGGACATGTGAATTGATGTCTCAATCCCCTGATTCCAGTTTCCCGAATCTGCGCCTGCGCCGATTAAGGCAGCACGAAGCCTTGCGCGAGCTCGTGCGCGAGACCGAATTGAGCGTCCGTGATCTGATCTTGCCGCTTTTCGTCCGCCATGGGACGAACACCCGGCAGCCCATCGAGTCAATGCCCGGTCACGCCCAGATCTCGATCGATTTGCTGGCGGAGGAAGTGAGCGAAATCTGTGGACTGCGAATCCCGGGAGTGATTCTGTTTGGCATTCCGGCATGGAAGGATATGACCGGCTCGGCGGCTTGGCACGACGAGGGCATCGTGCAGCAGGCCGTCCGCCAGATCAAAAAAAGCGCGCCCGATCTTCTGGTCATTACCGATCTGTGCTGCTGCGAATATACCGACCACGGGCACTGTGGCGTGCTCGTCGAACGTAAAGGCCGAAGCGACGTCGATAACGACGCCACACTCGCGCTTCTGGGGCGACAGGCGGTCAGTCTCGCGCATGCAGGAGCCGACGTCATTGCCCCCAGCGGCATGATGGACGGCATGGTCGCCGCGATTCGCAGAGATCTCGACGCGGCCGGTTTCGAGCAGGTTCCCATATTGAGCTACGCGGCCAAGTACGCCTCGGCGTTTTACGGGCCATTTAGAGAGGCGGCCGAAAGTACGCCGCAGGTAGGAGATCGTCGCGGTTACCAGATGGATCCGGCCAACGCCCGCGAAGCGCTGCGTGAAGTGGCGCTCGATTTGGCCGAGGGGGCCGACCTGATCATGGTGAAACCCGCCCTCTCGTATCTCGATGTCATCTGCCGCGTGAAGCAGGCGCATCCAGGCGTTCCGTTATGTGCGTACAACGTCAGCGGCGAGTACTCGATGGTTAAGGCCGCCGCGGCCAATGGGTGGCTCGATGAACAGCGAACGACTGTTGAAATCCTGACCTCAATCAAACGCGCCGGCGCCGACATGATCATCACCTACTCTGCCAAAGATGTCGCGCATTGGCACAAATCCACCGAACGATGAGACGCAACTGCGTCATTTTTTCATTGGATTTCGTCTGTCGAATTCCGTTGTCACCACGCCCGATTGATTGCACCAGAGCCGGAACCTTGGCTTCAAAGGCCGTTTGTGCCGCTTCGTCGAGCGCGTCAGTAGAAACGTCAAAATCCGCCACGGGCCCGTGCGACGCCGAATGCCCTGACCTGCTGAATGAACTCGCGGCTTGAGGAATGGTGGAGGACTGCACGCCTCTGGCGCGTAAGGCTGCGGGACGACCGCCCCGTATTGTTCTGGCATGCCGAGCGGGGTAATCGGTACAATCAAGCGCCAGGCATCTGGCCCCCGCGTGTAATCGACAAGCCACAGACAGTGTAATGATTGAGAACCACAGCCGGTCAGCCGAGACACGGCATGGCCGGCGCTTGGCCCTTTTTTGGTGACGCATCGCTTCGCTGGCGTAAAATAGCATGCAGGAAAACAACTCCCTCGAACAGGGCGCGGGTGCCGACTCTCCCGTGAGTCCGCCGGTCGTGCCGCCGGTAGATCAATCGAAGATTCCAGGATTGCGGTCTGAGCCGGCTGACGTGTCTTCTGTGCCACCGCCGCCTTGGACACTATTCGCCAGGTGGTGTCTTGATCGCAGCCGCAGGTTGGTTCATTTGATCTGGAAATTTGTCTGCGACGCTGCCAGCTATTATTGGAGCATCCGCCACGCGTTGTGGGAGTACGTCGCCGGGTTCGCCCCCAACATGATGTCTGAGGCGGTGCGGATGCGCGAGGTTCGTCTGGCCTCGTATGAAGCGCATCCTCTGGTCGACTACGATTCGGCCGGCTGGAGGGTGGCTGTTCCCAACGTCTGCGTCGTCTGCGGCGAAGCGGCGAGAACTCCGCCGGTCGACGAGAACCTGGCTGTCGACAATGCCGCCCGGGCCTGCTTGATTCCACTGTCGACCATGCTGGTGACCAGTGTCCTGGGACTGATTCTCTGGAGTCGGTGGCCTTTACTTCTGGCTCTTCCGCTGGGGTGCGGGTTGGGATATCTGCTCCGCGAGAAAATCTCAGTCCGGCTGCGCGTCATGCGCTGCGCGAAACACACTGGCCGCACGAATATTCCACAGGTGCTGGTCTGGGGAAACACTCTGGTTTTGCGCTTCGGACACAAGCTGGTCCGCAAAGTGTTTCTTTACGGAGAGATGGCGGGAACGACCGTTCCGCTGGCGAGAGGTGCCGTCGCCGGCGAATGGGCGCCAGAACCTGAGGCCGCGCCCCCCTATACGCCTTTAACGATTCCGCTGGCCGATAGTCCGCATCCCGACATTTCCACCATCCGACACAGTCAGCCGCCGGTGTTCGGTTCAGACGACGACAATTCGTCGGCGATGGTTCCCTGAATGACCGGCGATCGATGTGTTGCCGGGCTCTTCTCTCTTACCCAATCGTGCCCGTCACGACTCGCAGTCGCGAACCATTTTTCGTCGTTTCGCGTGAGTGAACGCCGGCGGATGTGTACAATGCGTGCCGCATTCCGCTTCCATTTGGTCTAAGAGAAATTTGCCATGCCATATTTATCGCGCGTCGTCGTGGGAATGATCTTGGCGTGCTTCTGCCTGGATTTGACCCAACCGGCACGGGCCGATGATAAAGACGGACGGCTCGACATTTATTTCATCGATGTCGAAGGGGGAGCAGCAACGTTACTGGTCACTCCCTCTGGCGAGTCGCTGCTCATTGACTCGGGCTATCCCACTCCCGACGATCGTGACCTCGAGCGGATTCTCAAAGTGCTGCGCGAGGTGGCCGGGCGGAAACAGCTCGACCACGCGGTCGTGTCGCATTGGCATCTCGATCATTTCGGCAATCATGCGGCACTTGCCAGCCGGGTCGCGATCCGCAACTTCTGGGACCGGGGGATTCCCGAACAACTCATAGAAGACCCGATGTTTCCTGAGAGAATCGCACCGTACCGGGCAGCCAGCCAGAATCGATCGATGACGCTCAAAGTCGGCGACAAGCTCCCTTTGGTCTCGGGAAAAATACCTTTGCAGATCACGACCATTACCGCCAGCGAAGAAGTGTTGCCCAACTCGGGCGAGATAAACCCTTTTGCCGCCGAGCATGTCGCGCAACTCAACGACCCCACCGACAACGCGAAAAGCCTGAGCTTCCTGCTCACCTTCGGACCGTTCCGCTTTCTCACCTGCGGCGACTTGACGTGGAATGTCGAAGCGAAGCTGGTGACACCCAAGAATTCCCTTGGCAAAGTCGATCTGTTTATGGTCACCCATCACGGGCTGAATCAGAGCAA
>JAYTRB010000089.1:0-7663 GCA_043746425.1 Planctomycetia bacterium | reverse complement strand
GATACAATTCGACAAATCGTCGCACCTCGGGGCGGGGGCCGACGAAACTCATGTCGCCGCGCAAAACGTTGATCAGTTGCGGCAACTCGTCGAGCTTGGTTTTCCGCAGAATTCGCCCGATGGAAGTGACGCGGGGATCGTTTCCGGCAGTCAATGGGCCGCCCAACTGCGGCGCATTGGGCACCATTGTCCGAAATTTTAGAATAAAAAACGGACGGAAATTGCGGCCCATCCGCTCTTGTCGAAAGAAAATCGGCCCCGACGAAGTGAGGCGAATGATTGCGGCGACGGCGACGAACAGCGGCGCCAGAACCGCCAACCCGACGACGGCAGCCAGAACATCGAATGCCCGTTTGATCACCGCCGATTCTCCGCGACAATGCGCCGTACCGTTTCGATGACAATATCAGCGTCGGAGCGTGCCAGTTTGGGGTGCAGGGGAAGAGAAATGATGCGGTTGTAGGCCGATTGAGCAACTGGCAGATCGGCCGGCTGGTATCCCCATGCGTCTCGATAATAGGGGTGCATATGCAGCGGCGTATAATGCACACTGGTGCCGATACCGGCGGCATTGAGCTGTTTGATAAACTCGTTGCGGTCAATGCGCAGGAGTTCGGGTGCAATTTGAATGACGTACAAATGCCACGCGTGCTGGACTTCGGGCGCGACGCGAGGAAGTGAAACTTCGGCGACGTCAGAAAGGCCTTTGTCGTACCAGCCTGCGCGTTCACGACGCAATTCCCAGAACTGATCGCAACGGGCCAGTTGCTGCACCCCCAGCGAGGCGGCAATGTCTGTCATATTGTACTTATAGCCGGGGGCCAGAATCTCGTAGTACCACGACCCTTCAGCGCTGAATCGCTTCCAGGCATCGCGACTGATGCCATGCAGACTCATGATCCGCATCCGTTCGGCCAGATCGTCTGAATTGGTGGTGATCATGCCTCCTTCACCCGTCGTGATCGTCTTGTTGGCGTAGAACGAAAAGCAGGTGACATCGCCGATCGTACCGACGACGCGGTCGCGATAGCGGGCGGGCAAGGCATGTGCTGCGTCTTCGATGACGCGCAATTTGTGCCGGCTGGCGATGTCGAGAATGCGATCCATCTGGCAGGGTTGGCCGCCGTAGTGCACCGGTATGATCGCCTTTGTCTGCGGAGTGATCTTCTCTTCAATTCTGTCGGGATCAATATTGAGCGTATCGGGCAGACAGTCGATCAGCACCGGTCGCGCCCCCTGATGCACCACCACCTCGGCCGTCGACGCGAACGTCATCGTGGGGACGAGGACTTCATCGCCCGCGCCGACCCCCACGGCTTCGAGAGCCAGATGCAGCGCTGATGTCGCTGAATTGACGGCCAGCGCGTGGCGCGCTCCGGTTCGCTCGGCAAATTTCTGTTCAAACATCTTTGTCTTCGGGCCGGTCGTAAGCCAGCCCGAGCGCAATGTTTCGACAACCGCCTGAATTTCCTCTTCGCCGATTGCCGGGAGGAAAAACGGAATGTTGTGCTGTTTGAGGGGAGTGGCGGCTGTCGTGTCAGGCAAGGGGGCGGTGCTTCCTTTCGGTCATTGGCCGGAAGATTCGAGGTATGAATTCAGACGGCGAATTGGGGCTCAGCGGGGGGCTTCGCGAGATCGCAGCTCCAGTCGTCGTCGGCACGTATGATTTCGATCGCTCCCGATTCGCTCAGGAATTTGACGTTACTGTACCGAGCGTCGCGGTAGTCGCGAACGTCTCCGTTGGCGACCGCTTCGGTAACCTGGTTGATTCCCTGCTCGAGCGTCCAGTGCGGTTCAAAACCGATCAGATTACGAATTTTTGCAAAGCTGACACGATAGTTGCGCCTGTCGGTCGCATTCTCATTGAGGATCAGTTCAGAGCCGACAACCTGGTCGCGAATCAGCTCGCCGATTTGCTGGATCGTGTGATTCTGTTCATCCGAACCGACATTGAAGATTTCGTTGCCGACGATCTCCAATGGGGTGCGGAGAGACTTGAACACCGAATGGGCAGCGTCATCGACATGTACAAACGGACGCCATTGACCGCCGCCGTTGACGGTAATCCTGCCGTCGGCTTTGGCCTTGGCTGCCAGCAGGTTGACCACGAGGTCGAAACGCGTGCGGCCCGACAATCCGTAGATCGTCGCAAACCGCAGAATCGTCGGCGCAAATCCCTCGTCGGCCATTTTCTGCAAGCCGCGTTCGGCAGCTAGTTTCGTGTGGCCATACAGTGAAATCGGCTGCACTTCAGAACGTTCGTCGAGCAAATCATCGCAGGCGCCATAAACCGAACAGGTGCTTGCAAAAATGAAACGGCGGATTCCCGTCGCTTTGGCAACCTGGGCGATCATTTGCGTGGCGCTCAAATTGACCGTAAGTGTCACATTTTCGTCCAGATCGCAGGCCGGATCACCGACGATTGCTCCCAGATGGACGACGGCATCCATCCCGCGCATTGATTCGACGACTTTTTGGACCTGGCGAAAGTCGCCATGTATGAGTTCGAGATTGGGATGCCCAGTAACCCGGCTGATAGGGTCGGTTCCGTAGAGAAACAGATCGAGAACTCGCACCTTGTAACCAGCGCTCAGGAGTTTTGGCAACAGGGCCGAACCGATGTACCCTGCCCCCCCGATGACCAGGACGTTTTGAATCGAAGTTTCTGAATCCTTGATTTGCGCTTCGCGTTCGGGACGAATGACTTTTTCCCAGAGAAATGTCCAGGTTCGCGAGGCGAGGCTCATACCCAAGTTGATCATCCAGGCAAGCACCAGCGCCCCGCGGGGCACTGTCGTCAGGCCGAATCTCTCCCAGACAAGGTACGTCAATAAGGCGTAAATCAGGTAACTCTGCGAAACCGCCTGGGTAATCACAAGGGCCTTATATCGTCCCTGGTAATTTCGGCTATAGGTATAAAACCCGTGTAATACAAACAGTACCAGGCTGATCACCGTCAGCAACCAGCCGGTGTTGCGGTACCCCAGAACGTATTCCCAGAACTCGCCGTTCACATCGCCGCCGCGCGGGTTCTCGCGCAGTGCCACGTGCAGAACCAGTCGCAGCGCCAAGGCACCAATGAGGGCCACGTTCACCATTACGGCGTCGGCCAGCATTCGCGCAATCATCGATTTTGTTACGCGGAGCGGTTGCGTCTGCACAATTCAATCTCCCTTTGGCCCGTCAATACATGTGGTTCAGTGGGTGGATACACCCGCCGTAAATGTTGCAAAATCTCTGATCTAAATGCAATCTGCCTACTCACTGAATCCAAAAATACCGTCAATTTTAATCTTGGTCACGTAACACATATCATGCCGACACGGCAGGTCAAGATCGGCCTATTCCAAAACACCATTAGAGTTAGGGCAATAGGCATATTGATTGGAGGCTTCAGTGAATTCCGATTGTGCCACGGCGGCATTGTCTACTTTACCGTCATTGCACGCTTTGCCAGCACATTTCACGCCGATGGTGCAAAACTCAAAAATCGACTGCCCACAGTGGAAGGGGACAGCCTGAAAGATCATGCAACTCGCAGGGTCATGTTTCTTACAAAATCTGATCTCGGTACACCGTGAATTCGAACCCGTTGCCGATTTCACCAAACGAAGGACTCAGCCATGAGGTGACCCCGCACTTCCAGCTGCCGCAGCATCGCTGGGTGAGGGCTCGTTCACGTGTTCTTGCGTATTGCCCGGGGCAATCGAAAGTGCGAAATGCGACAAAGTGGCCGATACCATTCCACGTGCGACGAGGCAGTGATGAAATATTTCACGCAATCGGTCAAGAAAGCGATCGAGATCGCCCGACGTTGGAACATAGGGTGATCCGCCGGGCATTAACGACGAACTGTGAAACATCAGCACGAGCGCCGGCGCCTGGCGGACGAGGTAGTTGTCTGCCAGGCAAATCAGGTCGCGAGCGTTGGTTTGTTCGGGACTGAACTTGATGCGCCGCGCTAAACCCAAACGCTCGAGAACGCCGACGGCATGCAGCCGTCCCATCCAGGATCTCGCCGCCGCCTCGCGCCAAGCGTGCATCCTTTCAAAATCACTACGACTGTAGCCGATCGATACTGGCGCCTCGAGCAGGATGCCCGCCGCGTGGGGAACGCACAGATCGGCGCCATTGATAAAATACGGCGTGTGGGGGGCTTGTGAGAAATCGGGGCCATCCTGTGGCGCGTAGTTCGTAAAGGGAATCACACTTGAGTCGACGAGGTACCCGAGCTCGGCGAGAAGCCGCGCGCCCGCAATGTCGAGTCCGTAACGACCCGCTCGAAACGACGTGGGGCGGCGGCCGATTCGCCGTTCGATTCTTTCAGTGAGCCACGTCAGCTTGGCGCGCTGCAGGGAAACGGGCAGATTGCAGAAGTACGTGGTCCGGCGGTTGATCTCTTCTTCAAAGGGTGGATTGCACCAAGGATGGATATGCGTTCCGACTTCGCAGCGATTGTCCTCTTGAATGCCGCGAAGAAGCTCGGCTGACGAGTCGTCATCGACGACCGGAGCATCAATCAGGTAGGTCGGCTGGATGGCGAATTCATCGCACAAGGCCTGGAAACGTGGGAGATACCGGATGTTCTCGACGGTATTTCCGCCGGCCCGGTAACTTCCTGTCCAGCGACCCTCTTCTTCGGTGTCAATGGTGACTATAAGAGTGGCTGTTGTCATGACTCGACCGGAAGCGGAGCTGAGGCGACGACGAGATCGCGGCGGAGATCGATCGATTCACCCGAAAAAATGGTTTGCCAGTCGACTTGATTGGCGACATCAGTTCCAAGAACCAATAGCTCCGCGTGGCGGAACAATTCGCCAGAATCATTTACGAGCAGCGCTGCGAGATGCGGCAAGTGCACGTCGACGTACGTCAGATTGCGGCCGACGAGCCGCGCCAAATGGACCCCAGGGTCATAGATCTTCAAGTCACAACCACGTCCCAGCAGACTTTCGGCAAGGATCACCAGCGGACTCTCGCGGAGATCGTCAGTACCGGCCTTGAACGACAGGCCTACCAATCCGATGCGGCGGCAACCGGTTTCACGAACCTGTTTGAGCGCCCGCTGAATGTGCGCCTCGTTCGACGGAATGATGGCCTCGAGAAGCGGCGTGTCAATCGCCTGTTTTTGAGCGAATCGGGCGAGCGCCCGTACGTCTTTTGGCAGACATGATCCTCCGAAGGCAAAGCCCGGTCGCAAATACGCCGGAGAAATATTGAGACGTGTGTCCTTGCACAAGAGCCGCATCACATCTTGTCCGTCAGCCCCGAATTCACGGGAAAGAGTTCCGATTTCGTTGGCGAACCCAACCTTCAAGGCGTGAAAGGCATTGCAGGCATATTTCACGAGCGCGGCCGTGCGCATGTCGACCGTCAGGCGTTCGGCTTCGATTTTATCGTACAAATCGAACACACCCTGGGCCGCTTCCGGAGAATCGCTCCCCACAATGATAAACGGCGGTCGGTCGTAGTCGCGAATGGCAGTCGTCTCTCGCAGAAACTCGGGATGATTACAGACGGTAATCTGGGTCCCCAGTTCGCATTGCGCGGCCTCTGCCAGCAATGGCACCAGACGGTCTTCGATGATTCCGGGAAGTAGCGTTGAGCGCACGACCACACTATAAGGACGGGCGATCCCACGCAGCGCCTGTCCCAGGCTCTGAATGACCCGTTCCAAGGAGTGAGTCTCTACGCTGCCATCGGCCGCCGAGGGAGTTCCAACAGCGATCAGTGCCATGTCGGTCTGGGCGACCGCCTGGCTCATGTCAGATGTGGCCGTCAGTCGCCCGGAAGTGACCTGCTCGCGAATCAGTTCGGGTAAGCCGGGCTCAGAGACAGGAGGAATTCCTGCCTGGAGCGAGGAAACCTTCGAAGGATCGATGTCGACACCAATCACGTGGTGACCATCGCGGCTCAAGCACGCGGCCGTCACGCACCCGACATAGCCCATTCCAAATACAGCGATGCGTTTCACTTGGACTTAATCCTTTCGGTTTTCAAGGAATCTTAGCGATCAGGTGCGGACCAAGGACTCGAGCCATCGATAGCGGCAGTCGCTGCCAGACCCGCGTGGCCCACCCATACGATTCCTGCGGCTGCGGAATGGCTGCTTCAGGATCGCCGCCCTGAGACAGTAGATACCAATAGAGCTGGACTTCCTCAGCTCCCCATTGCTTCTTGAAATGATAGGTTCCAGAATCGCGCGAGCTGCGGCCAAAATGAAACCAGGTGAATCCGTCGCGGCAAGCCGCCGCCAGAACCTCCCAGTACATTACATGGTTAACACATTTCCCATTGAATTCGCGCAGCGACGAGGCCCAGGGAATCTCGAGATGCGGTCCATTGGCGATGGTAAAACCGGCGCCGACGGCCCGCCCTTCGTGTCGAGTCACGTGAATCCGGCAGAATTCGCCCAACCCGTCGAAAACCGTCTCAAACAGACGGCGGTGGTGCGACGGACTGCCCAGGTCGCGCATATTCGTCGAGTACACCTCGTAAAAATCAGAAAGAAGCTCCCGACCCCCGCGTTCGACGATCAAGTCGGATTTTTGACCCTTGCGAACCTGGTTGCGTACCTTGGCCGACAGTCGATTCCAGAGGGCGTCGGGATCGGGTTCTAGTTTTAAACGCATCAGGACTTTATCGGTGCGCACGGGACATGACAGCGTGACAGGTTCGATCTGCCTCAATTGCACTGTCGCGTTGCCGCGAGAAAGGGCCGCGGACCGTGCCGCAGCGATCAATTGATCGCGAACAGCTTCATCGTCAGCCAGCACTCCGGCCGCGTCGAACCAGGGAAGCGACACCAATTGGTTGCCGAACAGAAGGCTTTTCTGCCAGACGAGCGGGAGAACCCCGACGAGCTGGCCATTCCGCTCGGCAGCCAAACGCAAGACCGGCAGGCGATACGCGGCATAAACCTGCGCCCATTCGGCGTGGTGCAGGATTGACCCCGCGCTGTGGCGGGCGACATATTCATTCCACTGTGCGGGTTCCGGTGCTTCGATGATGTTGGCCACTGGCGGAGGGGGCAAGTGGTTTGCGTCGGCCAAACGCGTTTCGCGAATGGAATCGCCCGTCGGTAATGTGGTATTCATATTGCCCCCCTTGTCGATCGCAGGGGGATTTCGACGGTTGACCGCTCACTTCGGTTCCAGGCCGCGTGTTGCAGATTCAGCAGACCCTTCACGGTTCCAACGACCATAGCAATGTGGCTCATGACGTAGTAGAACGGGACCCCTCCGAATCGTGTGGCGCGGAATCGAACCGAAACTCCCCCCAGCAATGCCAGGAAATAAAAAAAAGCCTGGCCACCCAACAGCATCTCGTAAACGATTCCCCGGCCAGCGAGTACGAAATTCGAGACCAGCAAGATGACGAGCCAGGCGGGGCTCGTCCAGCGCAGCAGTTTGTGCGAGGCAAATTTCCAGAATGTGGCCACGCGCCAGATGGCCGGGAAGTCGCCGCGTTTGATCGCCTGTGCCGCTCCGGCCGATACGCGTACCCGACGACTGAACTCGTGTCGTGCCTTGATGACTGCATCTTCGCGAGCCGTGGCCCGGGGCTCGTAGACAACCGATTTATTCTGGCGAATTACATTCATCGAAATTACGAAGTCGTCAATGATCGTGTCGCCAGCGAGCCTCTGATACAACTCGCGGCG
>JAYTRB010000088.1:0-8400 GCA_043746425.1 Planctomycetia bacterium | reverse complement strand
CGCGGCATGATGCGTGTGGCTCGACCGGGTGCGTCACCCTGTTCGGGCGATACAAAAATCAGTTGTGGGGCCCACACCCTGTCCTCTTTCTGATTGTCGAATGCACTTTGTTTGAAAGGGCGGCCATGATCGCGGCGTGCGATCAATGTCTGAGATGCGCCGCATGCGTCAGGGTTTCTACCTGACTTACGTTTTGCGCTCTCGCGGCATTGATCGGATGGCCCGATGCCCCGATCGTGGGGGCGTCACGCAAATGTGTGTGTTTGAAGCGTTTGCGCAAAGGACCGCGCCCGCTCAACCGGGGGCGCGGGGGACTGGGGAACTGCGCCTCCCGGCATTGCTGCCACTTTGAGCAGGATGAAAGCCGGGCCGCGGGCCGCGAGCACCTCGGCTGCTCGACGGCGCCAGTCTTCTAATCGCTCAAATTCGTACACTGCCGAAAAACCGCAACCGCGCGCGATCTGGCAATAATTAATCGCTGGCCCGGCAGCGCGCGCCTCTGCGGTTGCCGCCGTCAATTGCTGACCGGTCACTTCGTAGGCTGAGTTGTCGAAGATCATCAGCATAAAATTCGACGGGGCCTCGGCGGTAATCGTCACGAGGCATCCCAGGTTCATGAGCAGGCACCCGTCGCCGTTCAGGACAACGACCTTCTTAGCCGGCTGTGCCAGCGCGATGCCCAACCCCAGTGCGGGGGCTTCACCCATGGCCGAGGGAGCATAGATGAAATCGAGCGGGTGCGTTCCCAGTTTCATCCATTCGCGGGCAGCGCTCATCGTGCTCAGCACAACATGCTCACCAGTGCGAAGGGCGTGCAAGATCTTCAACGATTCATTGAGCGGCATTTGCGGCATCAGAGACGGGCTCCTTACATTCGGCCTTCGGCGATCAGCACCACCCCCGGCCGGTTCGCCTGCCGGCACGCGATGTAGTGCGTTTGTAGTTCGGGTAGTTTTTCGGGAGCATCAATCAACCGGTAATCGAGCCCCCACGAACGCAAATTCGGCTCGGTGTAGGTGCGGGCCGAATCGCTCGCGGCAGTGTTCAGCGCGCTGCGATAGCCAATGACGGCAAACAGCGGCAATCCGTAATCGTGCATCGCGTTCCGCAGCGAGTCTCCCGAATCAAATAAGCCCGTACACTGAATCATCACCAGGGGCTGTGCCCCGCCCAGTATGAGCCCGGCAGCGATTGCCCAGGCCTCTCCCTCGCGACAGACTCGAATCAATTTGAGCCCGGCCGCAGACGACAGGGCCGTTTCCCATTGCCCGAGTGTGCTGTCGGGAAGCCACACCACATGCGTAATTCCCACACTCTGTAATTCTCGAACGATCTGATCCCCCGAAAACATGTTCAATCTTTCTGCGGGCGGGTGGGAGTGGAAAGCGGCGTCACCCAGACGAACGGCTTGCCCGCCTCGTCAATGAGCACCTCGCATTTGGCCTTCGCCTTATACGTAAATGTCTTCAGGGCCTCCAGCCAGGTCGCCCGCTTCTGGTATGTAATCTGCACGTCCGCCAGATCGGTCCGGCTTGACTCTAATCCCCCTCGGTCGATCAGAATGGGAATCCCCAATTTGTCGGAGGCCGCCTCAAGGATGCCATCGAGCGGCACTTCCTCGAGATTGATCGGTTTGATCGCAAACAACATCGGCGCCGTCTCGGGAAGTCGCTGCTGGCGCGGCCAGCCGACCGGCCACAGATGGCTTTCTTCCTCCAACGACAAGACTGTCAATTCAATGGCTCCGTCGGAAAGTCGCCGCGGACGGAACCCCAGTTTCTGTTCAGCCAGCGCGACCGCCAGCGCCGTTCCCTGTGCGACTCCCTTGAGAGACTGCCCGATCGTGACATGGCCGTCGCGCTCTTTGAGGCGCTTGAGGGCGCCCGGGCTGAACTTGAGGGGCGTATCGTGCGGGAGATCCAGCTTTTCCAAAGCCTTTTTCAACTCCAGATCTTTAGAATCAAAGTTGACCGGCTTCTTGAGGGCCGTAAAAATGACGTCGAACTGCTCTTTGCTCAACCCCCACACGGGTCGCCCATCGGGGTTGCCCTTGGCGCCGAATGTGCGCAGGTCTTCGAGCCAGGCGGTCAATTTCTCGGTGTCGCCGGCAGCGAATGTTTGATTGGGAAAGACCAGCTGCCCATTGTTGTCCAGAATTCCAATGATCCGCACGGTTCGAAGCGTGCCTCCCGCCTTGCTCTCGGTGATTTCGAGTTTCTCGGTTGGTCGCCCGGAACGAACCGTCAACGTCACGTCGAGTTTGCTGAGGACTTCCAGCCATTGTCGGGCGCGCATGGCGCCCCCGTCTCCCACGGTCAGCAATTCCATACTGATCGTGGTGTTGCTCGATTTCTTTTTTTCCGGTTTCGCTTCGGCGGGCCGGCGGTCGAGCTTGGCTCTGTCGCGTCGTGCCTGCGCAAGTTGTACCTGCGCAGGTTGAATCTGCGAATCGCCACGGGCAGACTCGGGGGCCAGCCATCCGATACTCTGAAAAACCAGCACCATTAACACGCCGATTTTCGCATGCGTGCGCATTGCCGCGCTCCTGGTGGTTCCGTCAGGCTCGTCGGCCTGACCCGTCTGCAAAGTCTGCCTCAGATTCTCGCTGCTTTAACTGTAATGATCCAGAGGAGTTTCGCCAATCTGATATTGACGCTCGTGGCTGATTTCCCGATAAAGTGAGCCTTTCTTAAGGAGGGCTTCGTACAATGTCGAGGATTTCGCAACCCGCTGGATCGGTGCGGCCGGCGACGTGGTGGCAGACCGGCACGCCGATGGATCGCGCGACCCGCATTCTGGCGGTACTTACCGGCTTCAGCATCCCGTTGTCGACCTCATTCGCAGAGATCACGACCGGCCTGTTCATGGCCGCGTGGTTTCTGTCGGGCAACTTGGCGGCAAAATGGAATCTCATCCGCCGCAATCGAGTGGCCCTTCTCTCGCTGGCGATGTTTGGCCTGCTGCTCGCGGGAATGACGTGGTCGGTCGAGGGCTGGGCCGCGTCGGGCCGGTGCCTGTTGAAATATCGCGAGTTTCTCTACCTGCCAATGTTCGTCGTCGCCTTTCAGGAAGTTCGCCTTCGTCGACTGGGCATATCGGCTTACATGGCGGCCGCGGTCGTGCTGATGGCATTATCGTATGTGGAGTGGCTGACGGGGGCCGATTACGGCGCGGGTTCGGCTCCCAACGAATATGTTGTCTCGAAAGACCGCATTATTCACGGTTTGATGATGGCCTTTCTGATTTACCTGGCAGCCGTACGATTTGTCGACGGGCCAGAACCGATGTCTGCGAACACGCGCTCGACCGCGAACTGGCGCTGGATTTACGCGGTCATCATCGGCCTGGCACTGTGCAACATCGTGGTCATGGTCAAGGGGCGAACGGGTTACTTGTTGCTCGGAGCACTGACAACATTGTTTTTGTGTGAGCGCCTGGGCCGGCGTGGTGTCGTCATTGCCGGCCTTCTGCTAAGCGTTGCGGTCTGGGCCGGCGTAACGTTTTCAAACGTGATTCGCGAACGGGTCGATCAGACGATCAGCCAGATTCGAAACCAGTTCGGGCCCGAGCGCAGGCATTCGCCTGATCCGCGGCTGGAATTCTATGCCAATACGCTCGAACTGATCCGCCGACATCCGCTGACAGGAACGGGCACAGGCAGCTTTCAACAAGAATACCGGGGGCTCATCGCGCATACCGATGACCTTCCCACCAGCGACCCGCACAATGAATACCTGCACCTGGCGTCGCAGGTGGGCATTCCCGGCGCGGCGTTGTTTATGCTTCTATTGAGCGTGCAATGGATCGCAGCAGGGCGCATCCGCACCGCCGATATGCACACGGCGCGCGCTGTCGTTATCACGATAGCCCTGGGTTCGCTTTTCAACTCGCTGATCTTGAGCGTAACGGGCGGATTGATTTACTCGTACTTCAGCGGACTCGCCTTTGCCGATCTTTCACAGCCGTCGAAATGCGGCGCCCCGCAGAACCCGACGGCCCACGACGCGCTGCAAAGTATTGCGGCAGACCGCAGGGCGGCATAGAGCGGCTCAGAGGTAGAAGTAATGACCCGCCATGAAGCCGACCGTGAAGACTTGATGGCCGAAGCGACAGCGCTACGCGAGAGAATCGAGCTTGAACTCCCGGGCCACGCCGAACATGTCGTCGCTGGTTTTCGCGAAAATGGCAACCTGTCGGTTTTCTTCGGCCCCGATCCGATGTATCAATTCGACGCGACTGGCGGCCTGCGCCGCGCGTTTGTGGCAGGACACCTGTACCGCAGTGACGGGCACACTCTGGCACGCCTCACCCGCATGCGGCAGGCAAGTGCCGTCAATCTCGTGCGGCATGATCTGGACGCCGCAGAGCTCGCACAATTCTTAACGGAAATGACGGGCGTTCTCGCCCGGCTCAGCGCGGCGCTCGAACAAGACTCTGTGCGGGTCGTTCAGCAGATCGCTGCGGCAGGCGGCTTGCAAGCCAGGCTGCTTCGTGCGCTCGATGACGCACGGCAGCGACGACTGTCGCTGGCGATCAGTAAGCGGACGTGACGGGCCGCACTGGCACTTTGCCCTTCAGTCATCGCCGATATCGAGGACCGATAGAAACGCCTTCTGTGGGATTTCGACCTGGCCGAACTGCTTGAGGCGTTTCTTTCCTTCGCGTTGTTTGGCCCAGAGCTTGCGCTTGCGTGTGATGTCGCCGCCGTAGCACTTGGCAGTGACGTTCTTGCGCAGCGCGGCGATCGTTTCGCGGGCAATGATGCGCGTACCAATCGCCGCCTGAATCGGAATTTCAAACTGATGCTTTGAGATTTCTTCTTTGAGGCGTTTGCACAAACCCCGTCCGCGGCGCTCAGCCTGATCGCGATGCATAATCGTCGCCAAAGCATCGACGCGCTCGCCCTTGACGAGAATATCGACTTTCACGAGGTCTGCCGGACGAAACCCGATGACTTCGTAGTCCATCGTGCCGTATCCGCGGGTGATGCTCTTGAGGCGGTCGTGCATATCGTAAATCACCTCGGCCAGCGGCAATTCGTAGCACAGCTGGGCCCGCGTCGGGCCAAGGTATTCAGTCGTCTTGTAGGTTCCGCGGCGGTCTTCGCAAAGTTGCATTACCGGACCGATCGATTCGGCCGGAATAATGAAATTGACGCGTACGACTGGCTCCCGGAACTCTTTGATTCCGCCGGTCGTGGGAACTTCCTGGGGGTTGTCGACGCGTTGCACCGAGCCGTCGATGATTAACAATTCGTACGTCACGTTGGGCGCGGTTTGAATGAGGTCGATCGCCGCTTCTTTTTCGAGGCGCTGCTGGATAATCTCCATATGGAGCATCCCGAGAAATCCGCAACGGAACCCGAAGCCCAAGGCGTCGCTCGTTTCGGGAATGAATGAAAAGCTGGCATCATTGAGGGCCATCTTCTGCAACTCTTCGCGCAGCTTTTCAAAATCGGTGGCTTCGATGGGGTACATTCCGCAAAACACCATCTGCTGCGGCGCCTTATAGCCGGGCAGCGCGTGCTCGGCCGGACGATTCGCCAGCGTGATCGTATCGCCGACATGTACGGCCCCCAGGTCTTTGATGCCCGCCACAATGTACCCGACCTGCCCCGGCCCTAGTTCGTCGCACTTCTTCATGTCGGGGCGAAATTGTCCGACTTCGAGCACTTCGTGACTGGTTCCGGCCGACATGAACTTCATCTTCATGCCCGGCGCGATGCGGCCGTCGCGTACGCGGACGTACGTCACGACACCGCGATAGGTGTCATATTTGCCATCGAAAACGAGGGCCTGCACAGGCGCGTCGGCATTTCCCGACGGCGCCGGAATACGCTCGATGAGCGCTTCAAAGACACTCTCGATGCCGATTCCCGATTTGCCGCTCACCATCAGCACGTCACCGCGCTGAATGCCCAGCACAGTGTGCATCTCTTCGAGGACTTCCTCGGTACGTACGACGGGCAGGTCGATTTTATTGATGGCCGGAATAATGACGAGGTTGGCATCGATCGCGGCGTAGGCATTCGCGACCGTCTGGGCCTGCACCCCCTGAAAGGCGTCGACGAGCAGCAGCGCTCCCTCGCAGGCGGCAAGGCTGCGCGAGACTTCGTAATGGAAGTCGACGTGCCCTGGCGTATCGACAAAGTTGAGTTCGTAATCCTGCCCGCGGTAATTGTAGTGGATTGCCACCGCCCGCGCCTTGACGGTAATTCCCCGCTCGCGCTCTACGTCGAGGTCATCGAGAATCTGTTCGCGAAACTCGCGCTGAGTGATCGTGCCCGTCTTCAATAAGAGTTGGTCAGCCAACGTGCTCTTACCGTGGTCGATGTGGGCGACGATCGAAAAATTCCGAATAAAGCGTGGGTCCATGCGAAGTGTGGTTCCAATAATGTCAACGTCGTCCGACGATATTCGTCAAATTGCGCAAGGTACAGGTAGAAACGAAAGAGAATGATTGCGTGGTGAGAGCGCAAAAATAGTGGTGTTTAATCCGTTCCGCGACCACAGCGATTTCCATTTGTCATTTCCGGCACCGCCGTCGTGCCGTTACAACGTCGTGCCGTTACAACCTTGATTTCAGCGCCTATGATAACCGTGCAACGTGCTTTCGCATACACGTCTTGCCGCGGGCCTCGCCTTTCGGCCGGTCAATCTACGACACACGGCGGACCGCCAAATTTTAGCCGGGCGCAACCGGCAGCACCGATGTAGCCGGCGTCTCCCCCGAGGCTGGCGTATTCGATGATCGTCTTGGCAGCCGGAATGGGAAATGCCCGCTGCTTGACCTCGTTGCGGATTTCCTGAAGAAATCGCCGGCCTAGTTCGGTTTCAGTGCGGCCGAATGTCATTGCCCCCCCGAAGAGAACCATTGCGGGATTAATCGTGTGCATCAGCGACACCGTGCCGACACCCATGGATCGCGCGGTCTGCATCACGAGTTCGTCGCACAGGGGGTCGCCAGACCCGGCCGCCTGGCCAATTAACAGGGGGGTCAGCTTTTCACCCGCGGCCAGTTGCGCCGAGATTGACGAAGGGCGCCCCGCCGCCAAAGCCTCTTCGCAGCGCGCCACAATCGCCCGCGCCCCCGCGTAGGCTTCGAGCGTTCCGTATTGACCCGTCCCGCACAGCCGGCCGTTCGTCATCTCGATGATGATATGCCCGCATTCGGCCCCGTGCGAATGGGCCCCTTCGATGATCAGATGATCGATAATGATGCCGCAGCCGATCCCGGTACCAAGCGTCCACAGCACCAGGCTGGGGGCCTGCCTGGCTCCCCCGGCCCAGAACTCGCCGTACGCCGCGGCGTTGGCGTCATTCTGCAAGACCGTCGGCAGGTTCAGCCGTTCTGCGAGCAGATCGCGAATCGGAAAGTTCGTCCACCCAGGCAGATTAGGGGGATCGAGCAGGTAGCCCGCGGGGATGTCCATCGTGCCCGGAGTCGCCAGCCCCACACCGCGCAACGCGCCCCGCGAAAGGCCGCTTTGAGAAATCGCCTTTTCTGCCGCCCGAGCAATGTTTTCAAGTCCCACCTGCGGCCCGCGCGTGGCCTCGGTTGGCAG
This sequence comes from Planctomycetia bacterium, assembly GCA_043746425.1. GTDB lineage: Bacteria > Planctomycetota > Planctomycetia > Planctomycetales > Planctomycetaceae > JACQFH01. The sequence goes on along the minus strand of JAYTRB010000088.1, from coordinate 836 downwards.
GCTGACATGCGACAGCGACTGGCCATCGTCATCGACGACACCCGCTTTTATATTCGTTCCGCCCACGTCGACGCCGACGTAAAACGGTGAGCGTCCCTTCGCTGAAGTCATGGACGCGAGTATAGTCGGGGTCAAGGCTGGCGGTAAAGGGGGCGCGTTCCCTGAAATCACATCTCAGGTCGCAGGTTGCGGTCGTCTTGCGGCAATGCCAGAACACTCGCAGCAGGCCAGTTCGGCATGTACCGAACCGGCCTGAGTCGCATCACCGACAAGAACCAGCACGGTCTGCCCGAGATTTGAAATTCCAGGTTCCTCAACGAAATGAAATCTGCGCGTCAGCCCGTATTAAGTCGCGAAAGCGAACCGTTTGGCTTCTTGTCACTTCGCGACTTCAAATTGTCGTTACAGACCTGCCAGGCCACTTTTACGGTGCCTTTTGCGGGCAGCACCCTCGCCCCAGAATAGCAAACCTATCCGTGCCAAGGTCGCTGCAGCGACAGCAGGATTGTCGACAACCGTCGCTGGCTTCGCGATTTCAGCGGTTGACACACCAACGGCCTCGCGGCAGACTACGCAGAGAAGTTCGTTGATCTGTATGCCTCGATGCTCAACAAGGAAGTCTCATGCCGAATCGTGTTTTGGTGTCGTTTCTGGCAATGGCAGCGCTGGGCTGCCTTTATTTGACGGGGATGGGCCAGGATCAGGCCGCAGATTCCAAAAATCTGGTCGGGCACACGGATCCTGTCTATTCAGTGGATTTCACTGCGGACGGAGCCCTGATCGTCACGGGAAGTTTCGATAAGACGCTGAAGCTCTGGGATGCCGCGACCAGAAAG
>JAYTRB010000087.1:0-3358 GCA_043746425.1 Planctomycetia bacterium | reverse complement strand
TCAGCGCAGTCAGCAAGGCTTGGATGCCGGCTTTGGCGACCTCGGCGTCTTGCTCCCCGGTCCCTCCGCCGACGCCGACGCCACCGATCACTTGTCGATCGACCAGCACCGGCACTCCACCCTTCAATGTCGTCACCTTGCCGCCGCTCGCCTGGGCGGCATTCTGAAGGCTCAGGTTCAAGAGTAGATCGGGCTCTCGGTGGGGAGGAAACGGTCCCGTTTCCTGGCGGAAAGTGGCGGACGTCACGGCCTTTGTCAGTGCGGTATATCCGCTGGCGGGCCGGGCGCCATCCATGCGGGCGAACGCCAGCAAATGGCCGCCATCGTCCACGACCGCGATATTCAAATTCAGCCCCATGGCTGTTCCTTTCTGCTTTGCAGCCGCGATGATTCGCTCGGCTCCTGCCAGATTCAGCAGGATGCGCTCGCGGGTAACCAAAGGGCCAGCGGCCGCTGAAATTGCGGAATCGGAAGGTTTGTCGTCGGCAACGGTGGACGAGTGGCCGCACGCGAGCGGGGTCAGCAAGGTCACGACCAGCAAGAAACGAATCGGTGTCATGGGAACCCTCGGCGGTAAGCTGTTCATTAAAGCGGGGAACGCGATTTTCATGGTATCGTAGGGGGCAAGAGGCGGCACGCACAAGCAATGGCGCTGCCATCTTTATCTGGCTGCACACCGTAGACTCAACACATTTCCCGCCGCCGCTCGGTGTTCCAGAGGAGTTACATTTGATAATCTTCTCATGAGCGGCTCAGGCACAGCCCTCTCGCTGTCAACGCGGTGGCATTGGTGTTTGAATACCGTCTGGCAAAAGAATGGCAAATCACCTGCTCGGCAGAATTTTTTCTTTTACCCTCATCGAAGGAACGTGTCATGTCTCGACTCTTGCCGTCGGTTCTGTGGGCGTCGTTGGCGTGGTGTCTGGCGGCGGGAAGTGCGCTGGCAGCCGGTAAGACCGCCGGTCTCGACAAAACCGGAAAGCCCGATTTGAAGTCGGTAGGCCAACTCGCGTTTGGGCCCGAGGGGGTGCTGTTCGTTGGCGATTCGCAAGGAGCGGCCATTTTTGCGATCGGTGTTCCGCCAGCCTCTGACGAGAAGCCTTCGGCCGACTTTCACGTCGATGCTCTCGATGCGAAGCTGGCGGCCCTTCTGGGAACGCAACCGGCCGACATTCTCATCAATGACATCGCCGTCCAGCCGGGGTCGGGGGTTGTCTACCTGAGCGTTTCGCGTGGCAAGGGCCCTCATGCCGATCCCGTGATTGTCACGGTGAGCCCGGCGGGAAAGCTGGCACTGCTGCCGCTCGATAGCGTCTCTTACTCGAAACTCGAATTCCAGAATGCACCCGGCCCGGAGGACAAAGATCGTCGCGGCAACAGCCTGCGGCAAGAATCGATTACCGATCTGCATTTCGTCGATGGCAAGCTCTTCGTGGCGGGGCTCTCGAACGAAGACTTCACGTCAAAAATGCGAGCGATCACTTTTCCCTTCAGCGCGGCCGATGCCGGAGCCGCAGTGGGAATCTACCACGGGGCGCACGGCGCATTCGAGACGCGCTCGCCGGTGCGAACCTTCATTCCTTTCAACATTGGCGGCGAACCGCACTTGCTGGCAGCCTATACCTGTACGCCGTTAGTTACCGTGCCGGTCTCGCAACTCAAAGCCGGTTCACAGCTCAAAGGCACAACTGTTGCCGAACTGGGCAACAGGAATCGCCCGCTCGACATCATCTCGTACCAGAAAGATGGTCATACATTTCTGCTGCTGGCAAACAGCAATCGCGGCGTGATGAAGATCAGCACCGACAACATCGCGCAGCAACAGAAGAACGGCATCACCGAGCCGATCAAAGACGGAGCAACGGCGGGACTGACCTACGACACGCTGAAAGACCTCAAGGGAGTCGAGCACCTCGACAAGCTGGGGGAAGACCACGCGTTGTTGCTCGTGCGAGCCGATGACAAAAGCCTCAAACTCGAGAGCATGAAACTCCCCTAAAGGGATGACTGTTCAAAAACCAAATGTCTGAACGGCAGTCGCTGATTTCTGCATTCTGCGCCGAAATGTGCGTTCGAATGCGTTCATCCCTTGGCTGGTTTAACAGGGCATGGTGTGCCAGCCAGCCTGCGTGCCGCGTTTGCCGCCTGTGGCCGTTATCAGACACGATTGGAGGACACACGATGGCACGTAGGGTGCGTTTCCTGATCGGTATCACTGCTGCGTTTGGTGTCGTCGCGGTGGTGGCTGTTGCCTGGGCCGAATCAGCCGCCGAGAAACCGGCCATTCGATTTGTCATCGACAAAGCCGAAAAGCTGATCGCCTTTGAAGCCGTAGGCCTTCCTCAGGGGCGGCTCTCGAAACTTGCCCGTCTGGACAGTGCTGACGAGGCATTCCTGCAACTGTTTTCGGTCCATGTTGTCACCCATCTGACTTCCGCCGATATTCCCGCGATGGCGGGGGCATATACTGTCGACGGCTCGGCGCTGCGATTTACACCCCGATTTCCTCTGTGTGCCGGATTGAAATATCGAGCTGTGCTCTGCCCCGCGGGCACGACGGCCAGCGTCACACCCGATGGGGCCGATAAACCAGAGCGGGGCAACGCGATCACTCGTGCCGTGACGATTCCCGAAGCAGCGGCCGGTACGCCGACAGAAATCACGCAGGTATTTCCTTCGGCGGGCACTCTGCCCGAGAATCAATTGCGATTCTACCTCCATTTCTCGGCGTCCATGTCGCGCGGTGAGGCGTACGAGTGCATCCACCTGCTGGACTCAAACGGTAAGCGGGCTGAGATGCCGTTTCTTGAAATCGGCGAAGAACTGTGGGACGCCCGCGGTCGGCGTTTCACACTGCTTGTCGATCCAGGACGGATCAAACGGGGCTTGAAACCGCGAGAAGAGCTGGGGACAGTTCTTGAGGCAGGTGAGGAATATACGTTGGTTGTCGATCGTACGTGGCGCGACGCCGCCGGCCGATCGCTGAAGGCCGATTTCAGAAAGCGTTTTCGGGCCGGACCACCGGTCGAAGTGGCGATCGACCCGGCAGCATGGAAAATCCTCCCACCGCCGTCCGGGTCGAACAACAGCTTAATAATCACGTTTCCCCGGCCACTCGATCGCGCACTTGTCGAGCGCACGATTAAAGTTGCCGGGGCAGGGGGCGTGCCACTTGCGGGTCAGGTGGCCATCGCCGATGAAGAGCGCCGCTGGGAGTTTCTTCCTGACTTGCCCTGGAAGGCCGGGAAATACCAGCTTGTCATCGACTCGACGCTCGAAGACGTTGCCGGCAACCGCATCGGCCAGGCGTTTGAAGTCAGTGACAAAGGGCCGATCGAGAACGTGGAGTCGGCGAAGA
>JAYTRB010000086.1:0-6509 GCA_043746425.1 Planctomycetia bacterium | reverse complement strand
CCGCGATTTACGATTACCGACAAGGGGCCAGTGTTTGAGATCAGCGGCCGGGGGCACGGGCACGGCGTTGGGTTATGTCAATGGGGTGCCCGCGGGCTGGCACTTGAAGGGCGGACGAGTGAACAGATTCTGGGGTATTATTACCCGGGGTCAGTGCTGGTGACGCGGGTGTGGAAGGCGACGAAGTGACGGTGGTTCATTCGACTTCACGAGCGACGAAGAAGTGCCGCTGCAGTTTGAACGGCAGCGCCGCAGCGGCATTAAGAAAAAAATCTGCTGAATTTTGATCCAGAATCTTGAATCCCGCGTTTGCCGGACAGGGTATCTTCGCGGTTAGAGTTCGGCGAGGCGGGATGCTTCCCTTTTGAACCTGCCGCTGAGTATACTTCTGCTGTCTATCGCCGAATTTGATGGCCGGATCGAAGGCACTGATCCGGTATCGTGTTTCCCAGAACTTTCAGCCTCAGTGAGCATAGGATCCCAGTCATGTTGCGACGATTTGCTTCTCCCCTGTTGGTATTGATTCTGGTTCTTGCGGCGGCTTCGGCCCATGCAGTTTCGGCGCGGGCGGCAGAAACCGCACTGGATGCCGTCACCAGCGATGCCAGCATCGTCATTCGCATGAAAAACCCTAAAGCAACAATCAGCAAGGTGGCAGACCTGGCCGAACTGGTGGTGAAAGGCTATGGCGATCAGGTTCGGGCGCAAGCGGCCATGCTGGGCCTGGCGATCTCAAATCCGACACTGGCCGGGGTCAATATGGAAGCCGACTGGTGGGTGGCAGTGTACGCGGCCGGCGCAGATAAAGATCCAGATGTGGTGTTCATCATTCCCGCGAGCGACATGAAGGCGATGAAAGAATCGCTCGGAGACACCGTGAAGTTTGCGGAACACGGAAAGCTGGCTGTTTATACCAAAGACGAAGACGCCGCTTCGAAGACCGCCGCACGGCTTAAAGGCGAGGGCAAATCGATCTCGACGTTGATCGACAAGGAAAGCAACGGTTTGTTCGAAGGGGGCGATCTGGCGGTTTTCATCAATGTCCCGCAACTGGCGGCGACCTATAAGTCGCAGATCGAAGAAAGCAAAGAACAGGCGAAACAGAATCTTGAGAATATTCCGGACGGCGCAGGCAGTTCGGGGCCGCTGCAAATGGATCCCAAGCAAATGGGCGAAATGGCGATCCACATCATCGATTTTCTGATGCAAGGACTCGATGACACGCAAAGCTGCACGATCGCGGCACTGATCTCAAAAGAGGGAGTGAATTTCGAGGACTTGGTGCGTGTGACGGCGGGCTCGGCCACCGACAAACTGCTGGCAAAATCGGGTCCATCGCCGCTGGCGGGCCTCTCATCGCTTCCCGCTGGAAATCTGGTCTACTTTGGACTGGCTTGGGACATGTCCGACTTCACGAAGCTCAGCCAGTGGGTCATGGGGGCCGGGGGCGCTAAACCCGAAGCGGCCGACGAGATCAAGAGCAGCCTGGCCGAAATGATGAAACTGAAAATCGGAACGGTCGTCTCGGCCTTTGGACTGGGAGACGTCGACGAAGGCGCCGTGCGATCGGTGACGATTACTGAAGTCGATAAGCCGGCAAAAATGCGAGAAGTTTCGCAGAAGATGATGAAGGCGATGGGCACGGTCGAGACACAAGGCCTCAAGCAGACGTTTACTCTGAAGCCCGACGCCGAGAAATACGGTAAGAATTCTGCCGATGTGATTACCGTCAAAACCGAGATGGAAGTCGCAGATAATCCTTTCATTGGCCAAATGATGGAACGCTTGAACACAATCATGTTCGGGCCCGACGGAATGACCACGCGAGTGGTGTACCTCAAGGACCGGGCCGTGCAGACGCTGGGGGGAGGGAAGCAGGCCATGACCGACGTCCTGGCTGCAACAGACAAGAAACCTTCTGAGACGACTAATGCACCGCTCTCGCAGACTCGCGGAAAACTCAGCCCAAAAGCAAACCTTGTCTTCCTGTTTGACATAGCCAACACAATCAGCAAGGTCGTGTCGATGATTGTCGAAAGTCAGATGCTACCAATTCCCCTCGATGCCGACGCGGTGAAGGAATTGCAGTCGAAGGCCTCATACCTGGGAATTTCGGCGGGCAGCGAACCCCAAGGTTTGCGCGTGAAGACGCACATCCCTGTGCAACAAATGCAGGGAATCGCCAAGATCGTCAAGTTTTTCCAGGATGTTCAAGCGGGTTTCGGAGGCGCGCCGGGGGCGGTCGAAGAAGAGAAAGAGGAGAACTAGATAAGATGGCGGCAGAAGAAAAGTACGACGCGCGGCGCGAAACGCTCGTGATGGAAACGCGCACGAATTGGGATATAGAACTGGCGGGACTTGCCGCGGCCGATAAGGAATGGCTCGCTCGGGCCGTACATGAGCAGCCCGAAAAGGCAGCAAAAATCGCTTATGAGCGTTCGCACACCGGTTTTGTCCGTGAGATTACCGTAACGGTAGCCGATGTCGAACGCTTGTATCGCGAGCGTGCAGCCGTAAGTGCCTAGCAGTCTGTGGAATCGATCTGACTCTACCGCTCATTCGCGGCGAGGCATTTCATCGAGCCGAGAAGCGACCCATTCGGCGACGAATTTCCGGTTCGCGGGGCTGAAATGTCCACCAAAATTTAACGACCGCAGCATCGAGAGTCGGTACGAAACCTGATGCAGGCCGTGGATGTATCGTTCGCGCCCAAGTTCGTTCAAATTGTCGGGAATTTGAAACCCGCTCGCCCCGGCCGAGATCGTATGCTTGCGGTCGATCGTGCCCAATGCGAATGTTCCCACGACGAGATATCCCATATCGCCCCAGGAGTGGAAGTTATCAATTCCCTTCTCGGTGTGCGTGAGGGCTGTCGTGAGGTCGTATTTCGGCGAGAGCGCCGCCGCTAAGAGCACGACCTGCGTTACCGGGTGATCGTCCGGAAGGGCTTCGAGTGCCAGCACGGCCATCGCCGCCCCGCCCGAATGGCCGATCAAGTTGACAGGACGACCGGGATGGCGATTCTGATATTCGACGATTTGCGCGGCGATTTCCTGGGCCTGCCGTTTATTACGTTGCAGCGCCATGAGATGGTATGGCCACAGGGGCCAATGGCCGGTGGTCCAGTCGCGAACCTCAATCGCCGCAGGATAACCAGCGTCGATCAGGCCCCGCGCGATACTGATGTTGTGGCAACTCGTCCCTTCGATTCCCGGCAGAACGATGGTATATCCTTTGTCGACTCGCTCGGGAGAGAGCCATTCCTCAAACTCGCTGCACCACCACCCTTGTTCGGGAAACGTGCGGCGAACGTGATGCGCAAAGGACGTCGTGCCATCATTATTCTGGGTTTCGACTGAATCAACGTCGCGGTGGGCAGCGGGGCTTGACCCGGCATTGCGGCCGGGCGCGGGCCCGCCAACGCATCCGACATGCAGCAGGCTGCCGCACAGGAACCAGCAGATGACAGGTGCCATGGGGCGCACGGGCGTTCCCTGAAAAAAGGCGACCCCCATCAGAAGCCAACATAGAAAAGGGGGTCGGAAACATATCTGGCCTCACGTCTTGCGGTCAAGATCGGGTTTTGAGAGCGCCAACTGCGCGTCGGTTGCTTTTCTCCCGAATTGGCGGAGAATAGAGGGGTGATTGCCCATTGAATTTCGGCTTTCATTGGTCATTTAGAATTCGCAATTTTTCAGTTTTATCGCTGGAGATGATTCGTCATGCGCGGTTCGCATGTGCTTTCTGCCTTTGTGCTGGCTTATTCGCTGGCCGCACTGGCTAATGGCGGCGACGAGCCGGTTAAGCTTTTTAACGGCAAAGACCTTACCGGATGGACTCGCGTCAATTGCGCGCCGGGCACCTTTACCGTGCGTGACGAGATGATTGTTTCAACCGGAGTGCCAACCGGCTTCATCAGAACAGAAAAGCAGTACGAGAACTTCGAAATCGAGCTTGAGTGGCGGCACATTAAGGCGGGAGGCAACGCCGGGCTGTTTTTGTGGGCCGACGCGGTGACTGCCCCCGGCACTCCCTTCGCACGGGGAATCGAAGTTCAGATTCTCGATGGAATTAATACCGAGACGTACACCAGTCACGGCGACGTCTTCGCGATTCATGGGGCGACGATGAAGCCCGATCGCCCGCATCCGCAGGGAGCGATGCGCTGCCTTCCCAGTGAGCACCTTTGTAAACCATCGCCCGAATGGAACCACTACCGAGTCGTGTGCAACAGCGGGGTCGTGAAACTATCGGTGAACGGCAAGGAGGTCTCGGGGGGCAGTGAATGCCGCCCCCGCAAAGGTTACATCTGTCTCGAATCGGAAGGCTCGGAGTGTCACTTCCGCAACATCAAAATTCACGAACTGGCCTCGACCAACCCCAGACCCGAGGAAATCGCCGAAGTCGATCAAGGATTTCGATCGTTATACACCGGCGTCGATCTGGCCGGTTGGAAGGAAGTTCCCGGGCACAAGCATCATTGGAAGCCTGCCGACTGGATTCTCGATTACGACGGCAAAAGCGAAGCCGAAGATAAATGTCTCTGGACGGCGGCCGAATATGGCAATTTCACACTGATCTGCGACTGGAGGTTGAACGCCCAGCCCGTCAAAAAAGGACATCCGGTAATCCTTCCCACTGGGGATGCCGCGTTGAACGGCGATGGGACCATTAAAGAGATTGATGTAGACGATGCTGGCGACAGCGGCATTTTTCTTCGTGGCAACAGCAAGAGCCAGGTGAATATCTGGTGCTGGCCCATCGGGTCAGGTGAGGTGTATGGCTATCGCACCGACAAGGCCTTACCGGCCGAAGTCCGCGCGGCCGTCACTCCGAAATTGAAGGCCGACAAACCTCCAGGACAATGGAACCGGTTTGTAATCACCATGAAGGGAGACCGACTGGCGGTTGTCTTGAACGGGCAACTTGTCATCGAAAATGCCCAACTCCCCGGCGTACCCGCCAAAGGGTCGATTGCCTTGCAGCACTATGAAGGAACGGTTCAGTTTGCCAATCTCTTTATCAAGGAATTGGAGTGATTCCGCCGGGCGTCGCTGAGGCTGCCGGACAGAACGGCAAGACCTCGCGTTCTCTTTCGGATCAGTTCCTCTTGCTCGCGGCGACTGGCCTGGGGTTGGGATACGCGCCGGTCGCTCCCGGGACATTCGGCAGTCTGGCTGGGCTGGTGCTGGCGCTGGGGGTGCAGCAGTTTTCGCTGTGGGGGCAGATTGTAGCAGCGGGCGTCTGCTTCATCGTCGGAATACCGATCTGCTCGCGGGGAGCGAAAATCCTGGGCCTGAAGGATCCGGGCGCCGTCGTGTTCGACGAAATCGCTGCCTTCCCGGTGGTCTTTGCGGGAACGCCGTTGACTCTTAAAACCGCCGTGGCTGGCTTTTTGTTGTTTCGGCTTTTTGATGTGTTGAAGCCTTGGCCAGCCAGCGCGTTGGAGAGACTTCCCGGGGGCTTGGGGATCATGGCCGACGATTTCGCCGCCGCCCTGTATACCGCCGCAGGACTGTGGTTGATTGATTGGTCGGGTTTGTTCATGTAATCTCACACCATGACCGCACAAATTATCGATGGCCGAAAGATTGCCGAAAAGCTGCGCAGCGAAATTGCACGTGAGGCGGCCGAACTCCGCCAGAGAGGGGTCATCCCTCACCTGGCTGCCGTGCTGGTGGGAAATGACCCGGCAAGTGCAGTATATGTACGAAACAAACAGACCGCGTGCGAGAAGGCAGGCCTCAAGAGCACACTGTTGAGGCTGCCGGCCGAAACGACGGCGAAAGAATTGCTCGCCGTCGTCGAGCGATTGAATGCCGACGACAGCGTGCATGGCATTCTAGTACAGCTCCCCCTTCCGTCGCAGATTGAACCGCAGGCGATTCTGGACGCCGTCGCTCCACTAAAAGACGTCGATTGCTTTCACCCAGAAAACGTCGGGCTGCTTTCGCAGGGGCGTCCGCGGTTTCTGCCGTGCACGCCCAGCGGCGTTCAGCAGCTTTTAGTCCATGCGGGCGTCGAAATTTCTGGGGCACATGTGGTCATCGTCGGCCGCAGCGATCTCGTAGGTCGGCCCTTGGCGCTGCTGTTAATGCAGAAGGGGCCAAACGCCGATGCGACAGTCACCGTCTGTCATAGCCGGACGCGCGATCTGAAAGCCGTCACGCGAACCGCTGACATTCTCGTGGCGGCGATCGGAAGTGCGGAATTCATCAAGGCAGAAATGGTAAAGCCAGGAGCGGTGGTGATTGACGTGGGAACCAGCAGAGTTGGCGATCGACTCGTAGGAGATGTCGATTTCGCGGCAGTCAGCCAGATTGCATCAGCCATCACACCCGTTCCGGGAGGCGTGGGCCCGATGACGATTACCCTACTGCTGGCGAACACCATCAAAGGGGCAAAACTGGGAAATCCTGGGTGACGCGTCTGGGCCGGAATCGATTCATACCGCCTGCCGCATCTTGTTCATCAGTTTCAACGCCGCCGCGTGCAGGTAGAATCGGAAG
>JAYTRB010000085.1:0-2865 GCA_043746425.1 Planctomycetia bacterium | reverse complement strand
GGAAACGTGCGGGTTTCGTGTAAGATGCTGGTAATGCCGCCCCCTGAACCGGTTGACATAAGCGCCGTCTCCTCTGTCACTGACGTAGGTTCCTGAAATACGAACTTCGCGATTACATTTCTCCGCTTTCACGATTCGACCACCACGGCAGACTCACGCCCCCTTCCATGCTGAACGTGCTGCCCGTCATGTAATCGCAATCGTCGCTGAGGATGAAGGCAATGCCGCGGGCGATCTCTTCAGGAGTTCCCATGCGGCCCCAGGGAAGCTTCTGCCCGCCGACCTTGAGCTGTTCATCGGAAAAGAACTTTCGCTCACCAGGCGTATCGATCCAGCCGGGGTGAACGATGTTGACGCGAATCTTGTGCGAGACAAGCTCGATGGCCGCCGTGCGGGCCATGTGGTCGATTGCCGCCTTGGCCATGTTGTAGGCCATGGCTGTCGGAATCGGAATCACCGCATGCGGCGAACTGACGATGGCGATCGAACCCCCCTGACCCTGTTTAACCATCTGCTGGGCGCTCGCCCGCAGTCCATAAAAGGCGCCCCACATCGTGACGTCAATTGTGCGACGAAAGCCGGTCATGTCGGCTTTGATCATCAACTCGCGGTCGCTGTAGACCGCATTCGAGACGAAGTGATCGAGCCGGCCGAAGGTGCCAACCGTCTCGGCGACAATGGCTTCGACCGCCCCCTGGTCAGAGACGTCGGCCTGCACGAGCAGCGCCTGGCGCCCGATCTTTTCGACCTCGGCTTTTACCTCTTCGGCCTGTTCGCGATGCGATCGAAAGTTGATTGCCACGTTGGCCCCCTGCCGCGCCAGTTCAACCGCCAAGGCTCGTCCAATTCCCAGCGACGCGCCTGTAATGAGCGCACTTCGTCCTGCAAATTTCATCACGTTCTCCTGCCCACAGATTTCCTGCTCTGAACTGCATTTGTTATCGCGAAATACGATGTCGATAAGATAGCAGGCACGCCCGATTTGCACCAACGAGCGCTGTGAACCGGCTTTTTGAATGCGATTCACGATTGATTCTTGAGGTCGTCGCTATGGCCCTGTAACCGGGCAGTCCCCACGACCCATGCCAGATCAAGACCCGCAGCCGGAGGAGTTTCAAAAATGCGTCTGACAGACCGGTAGAGAAGGCCGTGCCATTCTGCCAAAAGCACAACTTTCAAGAGCGGACAGAATTGCAAAGCGCCTCACTTGAGCGACTCTAAATAGGCAATCAAGTCGCGGAATTCCTGCAATGTCATCAGCTCTGGAAGCTTTTCGGGCATGATTGACTTCTGTTGCGCGACGCGCGCCACAATGTCAATCGTTTTGAGTTCTGTCAGCCTTCCTTCGGCGTCGCCAACAATCGTCTTGCCTTCGTTTTCGTGAACGATCATTCCCGTATGCACTTTGCCGTCGATCGTTTCAAAGGCCCATGCCACATATTGCGGGGCGATCTCGCTGCCAGGCTCGAGAATTGACTGAATCAATTGTCCGCGGTTCCGCGAGTCGACAACACGCGATAAATCGGGCCCGACTCGTCCGCCGCGCCCGTTCACAGTATGGCATTTCGAGCAACCCGGACCATTGGCGTGGTAGAACAGCCGCCTCCCCGCCTCAACATCGACGTCATCGCCCCGATTGAGCTGCGCCAGCCATTCGGCCTTGTTCGCCGGGCGCTTTGATTGCAGTCGTTTGACCGCGGCGGAAAGCGAATCTTTTTTGTCAGCAAGGGCCAGGGCGATCTGATCGGCCAGTTCGTGAACGGCGTCGGTAACTGCGTTCGACGAGTCGAGATATTTTCCCAGCAACAGCACTCCCTGTTGCAGCCCCGGGTCATGCGTGACGAGTCGCCGAACCGAGCGCAGACTCTCGCGGCGCAATACCCCAGTATCTGCGGTAAGCAATTCTGTCAACAGCCGCCGGGCAGGGCCCCCCGGCTTTTCAGACGCGGCGGCGCCGGCCAGTGCGGCCACTGCGTCAGCCCGAAGTTCCTGATCTTGCCTGGCGTCAGCCGCGAAGGAAATGAGGAGCGGCGCCGCACGTTCTGGCGGCGCGAGTTGTAAAGTCCGCACGGCTTCTTGCCGGAGCAACCGATCGCTGTCATTTAAAAACGCTGCCATCAAACGGGCATCAAGCGCCGGGTCGCCCGGCGCAACCAGCCGCAGCGCCTGTGCCCGCACAGAGGCTGGACGTGTCGCGTCCCGCAAAAGAGGAAGGACGTACTGTGCCGTGGGAGTCTTGTCGAAGTGAGCCGGATTCACCCCGTCAAGCATCTCCAGTGCCGCCAGCGTTGCCAGAAACAGATCGCTGGTGACTGCGTTGGAATTGAAAACCGCCTCAACTCGTGGCCGCAGGTCGCTCAGTTTCTCTTCTGCCGCCCATTGAACAGCCAGCCGGCGCACATCCGGATCATCATCCGTCAGTGCAATCTCTACCAGCGCCGAATCACGCCGGTCGTGCTGGCGTGCGGCAAGCACCATGGCGACCCGTACGCGTGCTGTAGCGGCAGAGCCGGGGGTCAGATACTCGATAAATTCAGAAGACGTAAAATCTCGGGCAAGCGTCGAGGCCATGATTGACAGCACAAACGGATCGTCGAGCGCGAGCGCCAGCGGAATGAGCGTATCGCCGGGACGAAGCTTGCATTGGCTCAGAATTGAAAGCAGCGCTGCTCCGTCAGCCGGCTGGGGCGATTGTCCTGCAAGACGATCGGCCAGAAGATCTTGAGCCCGTTCGCGTACGGCGGCCTGATCCTTAGGCAACGCCGCCTGTCGCCATACCTCGCGATCAGGCGAATTCACCGTGCTCGGAGGCACGCTGGCGACGATCGGGTCGGGTTCCCCTGTCGGTTTTCTTGTGTCGACCTT
>JAYTRB010000084.1:0-6602 GCA_043746425.1 Planctomycetia bacterium | reverse complement strand
GGGAAACAGCTGTGGGAAGCCGAAGCGCCTCAGGCGGCACTGGAAGAAGTTCATCAAACGGCCAGTCATGCCACTCCCAGCCCGGCGACCGACGGCGATGTCGTCGTCAGCTTTTTTGGATCATGCGGGCTCTTCTGTTACGACACAGACGGAAAATTCCTGTGGCACCGGGCGATGGGCCCTTTCAAGAACGATTTCGGTTCGGGAAGTTCGCCGATTCTGGTGGGCGATCGTGTCATTCTCTGCCAGGACCACGATACCGATTCATTTCTCATGGCCGTCGACAAATACAGCGGAAAGGATCTGTGGAAAACTGATCGCTCTGAATTTCCACGAAACTACTGCACGCCGGTCATCTGGGAGGTCAACGGCAAGAAACAGATCGTCGTGGCGGCGACTCTGCGCATCGTCGGGTATGACTTCGATTCGGGAAAGGAAATCTGGACGATTCGCGGCGTCTCGCGCATTGTCAACATGACGCCGGTCATCGGCGACGATGGAATCCTGTACGTCGCCTGCTGGTCTCCTGGCGGTGATGAGACCGAACGCATTTCGACCCTGCCCTTTGCCGAAGTTGTGGCGGCAAATGATTCCAACAAGAACGGCACGATCGAGCAGAACGAAGCCCCCGACGGAACTGTCAAACAGCGGTTCACACAAATCGACCGCGACAAAAATGGCCAGATCACGCGCGAAGAATACGAATCGATGCGGCGGGTGTTTGAATCGGCCAGAAACGTCGTGCTGGCGGTCAAGCCCGGCGGCACGGGCGACATCTCCCAGACGCATGTCTTGTGGAAACTCAATAAGCAGATTCCGTATTGCCCTTCGCCCGTCTACTATCGCGGCCTGCTGTTCATGATTCGATCGGGTGGAATTCTTTCGGTAATCGACGCGAAAGCCGGCCAGATCCTCAAGCAACAACGCCTTGCGGCCACCGGAGAGTATTTCAGCTCGCCCGTCGCCGGCGATGGCAAGGTGTTTCTCATCAATCAGCACGGCAAGCTGACGGTTCTCGAAGCGGCTGCCGGGGGAGGCGAACTTTCGTCGGCCGATTTTGGCGAAGACGCTTACGCCAGCCCGGCCCTTGTCGACGGAAAAATCTACCTTCGCACCAGCGGACATTTATATTGTTTTGGTTTGCCCGAAGCGGGGAAGTGAGTTGGTTGTCGGCCAGCCGCGCCCGGCATACAATTCGGGCGTTACGGTTTCCAACCATAGAAGCACGAAAGAGGAGCATCATGAGCGTCCGCGTCGGGCAAATCGCCCCCCATTTTGAAGTTCAGGCCTACGATCGCACCAAGAACGGCGCCGATCAACAGTTCACGACGGTCAAGCTTTCGGACTTCGAGGGCAAATGGGTCTGTCTGTTCTTTTATCCTCTCGATTTCACATTTGTCTGCCCCACTGAACTCGTAGCATTCAACAAGGCCCTGGGCGAATTTTCTGACCGCAACACCGTCGTGCTGACGGCCAGCACCGACAGCGTTTATTCACACAAGGGGTGGTGCGACAGCCACGACGACCTCAAGGGGCTGAAGTACCTGATGCTGGCCGACATGACGGGCAAACTATCGGCCGATTATGGCGTGCTCGACGAGGAAAAAGGACTGGCCTACCGGGGCATCTTTCTAATCGACCCGCGGGGAATCACGCGCTGGCTGGCGATTCACGACCTGGGTGTGGGACGCAACGTCGGCGAGGTGCTGCGCGTCCTTGATGCCCTGCAGACCGACAAGCTCTGCCCCTGCAACTGGACGCCGGGCGACAAGACCTTGAACTGACCGATTTCCTGTCATCCTCAGACAAGCCCTCCGGCAGACTGCCAGCCGCCGGGGCGGCGCTGTCGTTGCCCGCTGTCTGCCGAAGAAAGTATGCCATGACCCGGATTGCTCCCATTTCAGAAACGGATGCCACCGATAAGGTCGCACAGACGTACGAACGTATTGCCGAAATGCTGGAAGGAAGCGCGATCCCGGCGCCGTTTCTTCTCTATGCCCGCGTCCCGGCCTTCTTGCAGGATTTTTACATGAACTTCAAAAAGTTCGTGTGGAGCGAGGGGCAACTCGACGTTAAAACAAAGGCCACGCTGGCACTGGCGGTCGCCTCGGCCGCGCGCTGCACCGCCTGGGCCGACTTCTTCGCCGGGCGCTGCAGCAAACTGGGCCTGCCCGAGCAGCACACGGCCGACACAATCGCCATCGCCGCTTCGTGCCTGATGTACAACGTCTTCTTCAAGTTCCGTGACCTATCGGGAAGTGCTTTGTTTGAGGGAATGGGTGTCGGCCTGCGAGCCCACACATTCGCCAATACGTCGCTGGACGCGAAAATGGTCGAACTCATTAACATCGCCATCAGCGACATCAACGGTTGCAAGCCCTGCACGGCAGGGCACGTTGAAAAGGCCCGCCAGCTCGGTGTTTCTGACGAAGCCCTTCTCGAATCGGTGCAATGTGCCGCCACGATGGCTGCGGGGTGCGCATTCCTCAACGCGGCAGGATGTTGACCTTTTGTCTTTTTGCCTGTTCAGCATTTAATCTTGATGACCCCGTTCCCTCCACGCCCAGCGGTAGAGGTTCCGCGAGTCGGCGACGGCGGCAGCAGCCGAAGGGGCCCCCAGAACAACCACGATCAAACTGTCGCGACCCCGCTCGCCGGTCGAAACCAGACACGACCCGGCCGCCTTCGTGTACCCGGTCTTGACTCCTGTGTAACCCGCGATCGCCAGCAGCCGATTGGTGGTCCTCCACAAAATCGCCCGCTTCGATCCGTCGCGGCCAACGACCTGGGTTTCGTGCTGGCGGCTTGAGACGTACTCACGAAACAGTGGCAACTGTCCGCCGGCCCAGGTCAGCCGCGCCAAGTCGCGGGCGCTCGATCCGTGGCCTTTCTCGGGTAAGCCATTCGGGTTCATGTACCGCGATTCTGCCAGTTTCAGCTTCGCCGCGGTGCGATTCATCTCGGCCACGAAGCGTGCCACCGGGTCAGATTCTCCCGACCGGCGCGGCGGCGGGTCAAACCTTAAACCGAAATGCTCGGCCAGAGCGACAGCGGCGTCATTCCCCGAAGGAAGCAACAGTCCAAAGAGAAGTTCTCGGACCGGTAATTTATCGCCGGCGCGCGCTCCGCATGAAGAGCCGGCCGTCTTGTCGGCCCGCCCAGAAAACGTGACCGATTCTTCCAGTACATCGGGTTCTTTCTCGGCCAGCTTTAATATCACATACGCGGTCATAATTTTGGTCGTGCTCGCCGTATCGACGACATCCGACGCCTGAGAGTCGGCGATGAGCTGCCCGGTCTTGGCATCGGCGACGGCCCAGACCCGGCATGTGACGAACGGGGCGCCAGTCAGCGAATCGCGCGGCTTTAGCTCAGGAAGGAGAGCCGCCGGCCGCGATTCGAGGGACTCGTCGTCTTCAGCGCCACCCACGGCGACCGGCGGATTGAAATGCTCATAAACGCTCAGTGCAATTCTGGAACACAACAGGTCGCCGGCATTGTCTTCGGCCCAGCGGGTGTCTTTGTTCTCTTTGGTAAGAACGCACAAGGCAATCGGGCCGGCGGGGGTTTCCATAATTCCGGCGTCGGTGCGAATGTCATCGACCGAACCTGTCTTGTGGGCCAGTTTCGTTCCTTCGGGAAGAAGCCGCGAGAATTTCTTACGATCGTCGCAGGTCAGCAGATGCTCACGCATTTTATCGCTGGCATCGGGGCTGACGAGCTTCCGCTGATGCAGCATTTCGAAGAGTCTCAGCATTTCGGCTGCGGTCGTGCTCCCCAGTCCAAATTGCTTACTGCGCTCCGGAAAGATCGACGTTTCGCGTTTGTAAACCTTCGAATGAATCTTCGTATTCGGGCAACCGAGCGTCTCCATAAACTTTGCGGTGCCAGGCAAGCCGATCTGGCCGAGCACCAGATTCGTCGCCGTGTTGTCCGAAAAGGCAATCATCAGCCGCACGGCGTCGCGCAACGGAAACGTTGCCCCAGCCGAAAAGTGGTTCGTCAGAATTCCCGACCCGGGAACCTTGTCCTCCTCACGCAGGACGCCGGGCTTTGTCAGATCGATCTGCCCTTCGTTCGCCTGACGGTACACCTCGATCATCACGGGAAACTTGACAAGGCTGGCGGTCGGCATCGGTTCGTCGGCGCGATGGGCGAAGGCCTCACCCTTTTCGAGATGTTTGACCGCGACAGCCACCTGGCCCTCGTGGCCTTCGATCAGCGGTTTGAGGCATTCTTCAAGCGTTTCCGCCGAAAGCCGGCCGGCCGCCAAAAGCCACAAGCCGGCGGCGTATGTTCCCACCGAAACAACGACTCGCAGCTGCGGCAGAAAAGAACAGAGTCGTCGCATGAATAACCTCGTCAAGCGGGGCCGATGGTCGCAATCGAACGCCTAGAGTATATCATGGTACGAAAGGCGAGTAATCCAATCCGTGTCTTCGCAGTCATCCGCCATCCTCGAGCTCCATCTCATGACCAAAAACTTGTGTGATCGACATTTCACGGCGACGCTGTGCGGTTCGGCGCGTCGGTCGCGTTTTTCGCAAGCCCGGCAAGTCGCGTGTGTTCTACTGCTGCTCCTGGTTTCGGGTTCGATGCTCGCCGCCGCCGACCGCATATCAGGCGCGATCGAAGCGGTCATTCAGGCTCCTTCGTACAAACAGGCCCACTGGGGCATTCTCGTCGTCGATCTGGCTACTGGTCAGATCGTGTATGAGCAAAACGCCGAGCAGTTATTCGCGCCGGCTTCAGTCACCAAGCTCTTCTCGACAGCCGCCGTACTTGACGCCATTGGCGCCGACTACCATTTTGAGACGCCAATTTACCGCCGCGGCGACGTCGACGCGGCAGGCGAGCTCAAGGGCGATTTAATTCTCGTTGCCAGCGGCGATCTTTCACTGGGGGGACGAACGACGGCTGACGGCCAGATTGCATTCACCAATTCCGACCACACCTACGCCAACGGCGGCGATAAGGGAGAGCTCACCGATACCGACCCTCTGGCCGGTATCAACACCCTCGCGCAGCAGGTGGCCCAGGCAGGAATCAAGCGCGTCCGCGGTGAGGTGCTCATCGACGACCGGCTCTTCGAGAAAAACTTCGGAACCGGAAGCGGCCCACGCCGCCTGACCCCCATGATGGTCAACGACAACCTCATCGATCTGGTGATTACACCGACAGAACCAGGTAAGTTCGCCACCGTTACCTCGCGACCGCCCACGGCGCTCGTTCAGATCGACGCGCGCGTCTCGACCGTGGCGGCGGCCGACCCCCTCGGCACGACGATCAACCTTGGACGGGGCCAAAGCATTGTCCTGACAGGAACGATTCCCGCTGGGCACAAGCCGCTCGTGCGCGTTCATGAAGTCGCCGATGCAGCCACCTTTGCCCGTGGATTATTAATCGAGGCCCTGGGCCGGGCCGGAGTCGTCGTCGATGCTTCTCCGTTGGCTGATCACCCCGCGGCCGCGCTTCCCGCGCGCGACGAAGTCGCCAGACTCACCCGCGTGGCGCTCTTGACGTCGCCACCATTTTCTGAATCGGCCCGGTTAATCCTGAAAGTCAGCCACAATCTGCACGCGAGCACCCTGCCGCTGCTTCTGGCGGCGCGGCAAGGTAAGCGAACGCTCGACGAGGGGTTGCACCTGCAACATGATTTCTTGGCCCGTGTCGGCGTCGATGTCGATACGATTTCGTTCGGAGGAGGCGCCGGGGGGTCGTCGGCCGACTTCGTCACGCCGCAGGCCACCGTCAAACTGCTGCGCTATATGCACACCCGTCCTGACGCGGCGGCATACAAAGCGGGGCTGCCGATTTTGGGGCAGGACGGAACGCTGGCCGAGGTCGTGGCGAAAGACAGCCCGGCCCGCGGAAAGGTGCAGGCCAAAACCGGCACATACTTCCTCGACAACGTGATGAACAACCGCGTCCTCCTCACCAGCAAGGCCCTGGCCGGCTACATGACGACCGCGAAAAACCGCGAACTGGCGTTCGCCTTGTTTGTGAATAACGTGAACTTGGCCAAGGCCGGCGACACGGCCGATGTGGGACGCACTCTGGGCCGATTGGCAGAAGTGATTTACACAGCCGAGTAGTGCCCGCCAAGGGCGGGCCCATCGGGTAGCGGCCTGTTTTCGAATTCCCGGACAAATTTCTGGGCATGAACGCAGCGGATGACTTTGCCGCTGTTTTGGGCAGTCGATTTATTCTTATTGGCCATCAGCCGCGCGCCGAACATTATGCCAATCGAGTTCTTTTCATAAACGTGCCAGGATGCGCGTCTCGATCGCATCCAAAGGATTTCTGGCAATAAATGCGGCGATCTGTTCGGGAGTAATCGGCCACTGCGCCATAGCCGTGATGCGTCCCCGTTTACGCCCGGCAGAGAACGGTTACACAAAAACGTGCCCCGGCCGCTATGGACAGCCGGGGCACGCGAGGTTTTGGCTCAGTTGGCGCAACAGGTGGCGCCTTCCTCGTCGTTAGCGATGATGACGGTGCTGATTTTGGTTTTGGAACTGGTCGCTATGACCATCGTCGTCATCGCGATCGCCGTCTCCCCCATTTTGGGGCGGGACTGGGAAGCCAGGACCACCGTGTTC
>JAYTRB010000083.1:0-5108 GCA_043746425.1 Planctomycetia bacterium | reverse complement strand
GCTCCTGACGAATTGGCCGTGCTTATTCGAGTCTACGAGTCCGAATTGGCCGAGTTTCAGTCTGATGCCGATGCGGCCGTGAAACTGTTATCGTATGGGGCATCCAAGCGTAACGAAACACTCGACGTCAAGGAACTGGCCGCCTGGACGATGGTTGCGAACCTAGTGCTGAATCTCGATGAGGCTGTTACAAAAGAATAAAGCCCCGCAAGCCCCCGGGTCAAAAGTCCCGGGTCAAAAGTCCCGCGTTAAAGCTCACGTGCGTTAGTCTCCCTGGAATGAACCGACCAACGACTTGGTTCTTCGAGAAAGTACAGAATCATGGATCCTCGCCGCGAATTTGCCTCGCTTCTCAACCGCCGATACTTCTTCGGGCAGACCGCCTGCGGCATCGGGACAGCAGCGCTGGCATCGATTCTGAACCCGCAGCTGTTCGCCGGCGAACCGGCGCCGGTATCACCCGCGGCGCGAACGTTTGGCGCTTTGCCGCAATTGCACCATACACCGACGGCCAAGCGGATCATCTGGCTGTTCATGGCCGACGCCCCCTCGCAAATCGACCTGTACGACTACAAGCCCAAGCTTGAGGAGTTTTACGATAAAGACCTTCCCGAATCGATCCGCAACGGGCAGCGGATCACGACAATGACTTCGGGTCAGGCGCGTTTTCCCGTCGCGCCGTCTGTATTCAAGTTTCAACAGCACGGCCAGTCGGGGGCCTGGATCAGCGAACTTCTCCCGAATATTGCATCGATCGCCGATGACCTGGCCATCGTCAAGACCGTGAACACCGAAGCGATCAATCATGACCCGGCGATCACCTTTATCCAGACGGGGAGCCAGATTCCCGGCCGGCCCAGCGCCGGGGCGTGGCTTTCGTACGGCATCGGTTGCCCAAATAAGGATCTTCCCGCGTATGTGGTGCTGCATTCGCGAATCGCACCAGGATCGGCGACCCAGGCCCTTTTCTCGCGGCTGTGGGGGGCCGGCTGGCTTCCCACGAAACACCAGGGCGTATCGCTGCGCTCGGTCGGCGACCCAGTGCTGTATCTGTCAAATCCTCCAGGAGTCTCTGACAGCCGGCGACGAAAAATGCTCGATGGCCTGCAAGATCTCAATCAGAAAAAGCTCGCTGAAGTGGGCGATCCTGAAATCAATGCCCGCATCGCACAATACGAAATGGCGTACCGTATGCAATCATCGGTACCCGAACTTACCGATATCTCTAACGAGCCGAAGGAAGTTCTCGAGATGTACGGTCCTGAGGTGACGCAGCCAGGAAGCTACGCCTACAATTGCCTGATGGCGCGGCGTCTGGCCGAGCGGGACGTGCGCTTCGTGCAGGTCTTTTTGCGCGGGTGGGATCATCACGGCAACCTCGTGCCACAAATTCGGCAATTGACGAAGGCCGCCGATCAGCCCACCGCGGCCCTCATCAAAGACCTCAAACAGCGCGGTATGCTCGAAGACACGCTGGTTGTCTGGGGCGGCGAATTCGGGCGCACGGTTTACAGCCAGGGAACGCTTACCAAAGAGAATTACGGCCGCGACCATCATCCGCGAAATTTCACAATGTGGATGGCGGGAGGCGGAGTCAAGCCGGGCATTGTTTACGGAGAAACCGACGACTTCAGCTACAATGTCGTCGATAAGCCTGTCCACATTCACGACCTGAACGCCACCTTGCTGCACTGCCTGGGAATCGACCATGAACGGCTGACCTATCGCTTTCAGGGACGCGATTTCCGTTTGACCGACATTAGCGGACACGTCATCAAAGACATTCTTGCGTAAAAAACGCTGAATCGTTCGATCAATCACATCCTGCCGCCGCAAGACGAAACTGGTGCGGGCTCTCATTCTGGCGCCACGGGGCATCATTTTCAGCTTTTCCGTGTTCCAGCACTTGCCCGCGGCGCAGGCATTGAACGAGTGGCGGCTTATACTGGTGTGCGCATTGTCGCTGCAAGAATGGCTTGTAGACGCGATTAGCGTAAGAGCGCGTACGCCACGTGGCCGACATCGTGAAAGATAAGAGCCAGGACGCCGAAAAGGAGTTCGTCAACGGATGTTGCGACACGGTTTTCGCAACCGGATCCAGTCACGAGGTTCTGAATGGTGAGTCAGCGCGAGCCATTTCCGCAGCCGCCCGGGCAATCGACGATTCGCGTGATCGACGATTGCGGAACGCAGATCGTCACGAACGCCCCTTCGGCCACGACACAGCGAGAAAAGCTCGAAGCGCTGGGGAGTGCCGGTGAATTCGTGGTGAAGGCTCTTCCGGTCGTCGCCCGAACCGGGTCGTGTTTTTCCGTTCTGTGGATGACCGCGGGATATGTGTTTCTTATTTTCGGCGTCCTGTTCATTGGCGGCATGTTCATCGCGACGGTCTTCTTGAACCAGCCGTTCCAGATCAATGGCCAGCCGGCAGGTAAAGCGGACGCAATGATCTTCCTCGGCGGATTCCTCGCCTTCTGGGTTCTGTTTTGCAGCAGTTGGATCTGGGGCTCTCGGCGAATGCTGTTCAATCCAGACAAGCTCGACCAACTCTGGCGACTCAGCCTGAACCAGGAGGAATGGATCTCGAACCGCTCGAATGGCCAGCACGTCATTGGCCGATGCGTTCCGGAAGACATCGAACGTGTCGTCATATCGCCGGCCGGGCGCGTGGTCGCCCAACTGCTTTCGGGGAGCGTCATCTCGCTGACGGGGCCATTGGTTCCCTTCGATGGTGCCTGGCTGCGCGAAGCGCTGACGGCGTCGCTGGGTCGCGAGATCGAGCGAGCGCCCCCGGTGCATCCGTGCGTTCCGCTCGCGAAGCCCGCCCCGATTCCGGGTTCGACGCTGGCGCACCGCCTGTCGCAAACCGATTCGCGGTGGAAGTCGGTCCTGCTGCTGTTGGGATTAAATCTGTTCTGGAACGGCATAACGAGCGTCTTTCTACAAGAGGCGCTTTGGGGCAACGCCGGCATCCAATGGGGATTGATGCTGTTCCTGATTCCATTTGAATTGATCGGACTGGCGTTGCTGGCAGGCCTGGCTTTCAATTTATATCGAGCTTGTGTCGAGTTGCGCATCGGGCCAACCGTTGTCGAATTGTCGATTTTCCCCTTGTGCGCGGGAAAACGGATTGAGGCGTTTATTGTGCAGGAGGGGCCGCTCGTGTGCCGGCAGTTGTGTGTGCGACTGGTTTGCGATGAAGAGGCGACCTATCGAGCGGGGACGTCAACAAGCACCGATTCAAAGCGCGTGCGCGACGTCGAGCTGTTTTCCTGGAACGATTCTGATGAGAAATCATTGATGCCAATCGAGAGCCGGTTCGCATGGGCGGTACCTGACGACGCCATGCATTCGTTTGAGGGGGCCCACAATAAGGTGCGGTGGACGATGATAGTCCAAGGGACATTTCCCGGCATGGCCGGACTGCGAGGGAGGTTTCCGACGGTAGTAGAGCGCAAATTTCCCGTTGTTGTCCATCCTTCGATCGAATGATGACGTCTCAACCGACACCGTCCGATGTGGCGACAAACTCCGGCCGCGAGGGGATTCATGTCCGATTCTGAATTGACGATTGAGTTGTATGGTGACGAGGCATCGCCCGGCGGGGAGCTTGCCGGTCGCATTATCGTGAACTCCCCGGCCGCGGCCCGCGCTCGGGCCATCAATATCTCAGTCTTTTGGCATACGGAAGGAAAAGGGGACGAAGACAAAGCGATTCAGCACACGGAGAATCGTACAGCAAATGACGCGGTGCTGTTTGACTCCAACGGGGCAGCGGAATTCTCGATTTCGCTGCCGACCGCTCCTTTGAGCTACGAGGGAGTGATCGTCAAGATCGTGTGGAATATGCAGGTGCGTGTGCTTCTCAACGACGGCATGAAGCTTGAAGATGTCGTCACGTTTCGGCTGGGTCAGGTGGCAAGTGTGGCAGCGCGGGAAGAAAGATGACTACCGCCAATGCTCGATAACAGCGCTCTAAAAAAAAGGGGATTGGCTCGAAACACTGCCGGGACAAATCCGGAAATCGCATGGCACCGGGACGCCTCTCGCCCTTGTTCAATGAGGGGGTTATGTCTCGGGAATTCACGAATCCAAGAAGAAGAAGAATCTGAGTTGCTCTGGAACGTCGCAATCTCATTTTGGAGTTGACCGACCATGACACAACTGCACCGTTCCAACCCGTTTTCGACGCGCTTCGTGAGGCCTGGTGCGATACCGTATTTCTTCGAAGAGGGGCAATCTGCTCCCGAAATCGTGTCGCGGCTGGCCGATCACCGATGGCGAGGAGAAATCATCGGACCCCACGGAAGCGGTAAGTCGACGTTGGTCTGGGCATTGCTCCCCGAGATCGCGGCGGCCGGGCGCGAACCGTTGCGATACTCATTTCATGATGGCCGGGTGACATTGCCGGGTTTCAATCGGCACGAACTGGAGCTGCATTCGCAGGCGGTCTTGATACTCGATGGTTACGAGCAACTCGGCATCTGGCACAGACTGCGAGTAAGGCGCGCGTGTCGGCAGACTGGTTGCGGGCTCTTGGTCACAGCGCATGCGCCGGTCGGACTTCCGGAATTGTATCGTACCCGCGTGACGCCTGAATCGGCGATGCGCGTCGTGTCGCATCTCATTTGTCAGCCGATGACGTCTGCCTCGAAAGCGGTTCTCGCCGCTGCCTTGGCGGCCCGCCGAGGCAATCTTCGTGAGGCCCTGTTCGACCTGTATGACTCCTATGAACGAATTTCGCCCGAGCTAAGGCGGATTGGCGGCGTTAAGGTCGTCACATCTCATCCCGAATGATCAACCCTGCCATTGCCGACAGTGAATCCGGCAGAGTCGGAAGAAAGGAATTCACGGCAAGGGGGGAATACCCTACGCGCACGACGCTGATTTCGGCGTAGAGTTTCGCCAGAGGCTTCGCTCGGCTCAGGGGCGAAACGGCATTTCGGCTGCTCAGAATGCATCCCGTTGAAATCGGAGCGATCATGGTAAAACTGCTTGTGGTAGAGGATTCGCCTGTCGAACGCCGGCTGGTGGGGGCAATTCTGGAACGGAATATTCCCGACGCCATCATCCTCTACGCAGAAGATGGCCGCGAAGCGCTTCACGAA
>JAYTRB010000082.1:0-7837 GCA_043746425.1 Planctomycetia bacterium | reverse complement strand
AGTGGGCGGCACAGGATTCGAACCTGTGACTTCTACCGTGTGAGGATAGCACTCTAGCCACTGAGTTAGCCGCCCGAGCGACGGCGACCTTCCTGGCGGGGAAGATTGCCGCTGTTCAGTCTCTGATGGTAGTCCGTGACGGGAAAAATCTCAAGCGGCTGTTCGACGATGAAAGCACCAGATCGCACACCTTTTCTTTTCGCTGACGTTCCCCGGCTCTTTCGATATCATGGTAATTTGAAGGAAACCACGGTCGGCCTCTGCCAGCCCATAGGAAAAGCGGCAAAGCCAGATTATTCATTCTCCTGGAATTGAACCACACAGCGCTCATTGCGGAACGCGTCGCCGTTCCGAACTGATGTCAGACAAATTCGGATCGGCTGATATTTATCGCCCGCGTGAAGGAACCGCGCTTGATTGAACCCCCCTCAAACACGCTTGCGAAATCGCTCCCCGCGCGTCGGATGAAACTCGCGCTGCGCCGGTATTTACCACGGCTGCTCCTGGCTGTACTGACGGGATTCGTGACTTTGAAGCTGGCCGACATTGTCGTGGGACGAGTGGCCCACACAGATCAGCGGCATTTGCTGCGGCTTGCGCCCGAGGCGCAGATGCGACACAAGAGCAACGAATTCGATTATGTATTTCAAACAAACAAACGAGGGCTTCGCGGGCCCGACATTCCTTTCGACAAGCCGCCGGGAACATTTCGCATCGTCGTACTGGGCGATTCATTCATCGCTGGGTATGGCGTTTCTGACGACAATCTGCTGACAACGCTTTTACAAGACAGAATCGTTGCCGAACGCGGCGCCGCCAGCGCCGCATCGGACGCAGTCGCGCCGAAAGTTGAAGTCATCAATGTGGGACGGGTCGGTACCAGCACGATTCGCGAGCTCGACTTGTACGAAACACTGGGTCGTCGCTTTCATCCAGACTTTGTGATTCTGGCCTATTACCTGGGAAACGATCTGGCCGAGATCGTCCAGGAGCAGACTCACGCCGAGTTGAAGGAATGGCATCCCGACGGATGGGCGCGGCGGCTGGCGTACGGCTGGTGTCCGAATCTATATCTCGAAATGGCGCTCGTTCGCCAATCGCGCCGGCAACGGCGCGAGTTCACGACACGCAACGAAAATGAGATCATCGATGATGTTCGGCAGGAAGCCCGGGCCCGGGGTCGCGATCCCGAATCCGCCGCGGCAAACTATCGGGCCCTGGCGCCAAAACTTCGCGCCGACGTGGCCTCGGGAATGCTCTCAGAACAAAGGATTATCGATTCGTGCATCGAGCCCGACCGGCTGGTGCGGGCCCTCGATCCCGACGACACCTATTTCGAACGGTCGTGGGGGCGTACCAAGACGCATCTCGACCGCTTGCAGCAGGCCGTCATTCGGGATGCGGCCCGACTGGTCATTGTGGCGATTCCGGCGCCGTTTCAGGTCGATCGCCGATCGATCACTTTTCATGCGGCCCTGGGGTATGAAGTCAGAGAAAGCTGGCTGGCGTCGCCACCGCGCACGGCGATAGCCCTCGAAGACTGGGCGCGCCAGGCAAAAGTGCCCTGCCTCAACCTCACCGACCAGTTTCGCCGGGCCGATAAACCGCTGTACTTCATCGAAGACGTCCATTTCAATGCCGAAGGAAATGCGGCGGCCGCTGAGGCGATTTCTGAGTTTCTCGTGCGCAAAGGATTGTGCCCGTGACAATCGTGCCGGTTGCGACCGAGAATCGTTTCCCGCGCTGGCTGCGCTGGATACTTTGGGGTTTTATCGTCGCAGGCTGCTCGCTGCAGGCGTATGAGATTCCCAACCGGGGAATCGACCCCGATGAACTCGAGCACCTGCACGCCGCCTATTGCGTCTCGCGCGGAGACATTCCCTATCGTGATTTCTTCGAGCACCACGGCCCGGCTTTGTACTATTTTGTACTGCCGCTGATGAAGATATGCGGTCCACAATTGTCGGTATTATGGCTGGCGCGACTGACGATGTGGGGCTGTGGACTGGCAACGCTGGGGCTGACTGGCCGGCTTGCTGGCCGGTGGGCCGGTGAGGGTGCAGGATTACTGGCAATGTGCCTTCTTGCCTGGACAACAATCTTTCATTTGAAGAGCATCGAGTTTCGTCCCGATGTGCCAGCGATGCTGCTGTTGATGCTTGCCGTGAGTCAGTTCGGCTATCAAAGTGTTGAAAAAAGGGACAAGCATCTGGCAACGATGAGGTTTTTTCGAGCGCAGTGGGCCGCCGGGAAAAGCCAGTCGCCATTATCAGCAGACTCGTTTACCACGAAGAGGGGCTCCTGGCGGCGGTTTCTTTATGTGGGGCTGCTCGCCGGGCTGGCAATGTTGTTCACCCAAAAGAGCATCGTGCCGGCAGCAGGCATCGCCGCGGCGGCGTGTTTGGCCCGGTTGGCCACACGGTCGGCCGCCACCGAAAGTGTCGGCACCGTTCTGATGCGGGTGGCCGTCCCCCTGGCCGCCGGTATCGCTGTCGTTTGGGGAATTGCCGGCCTGCTGTTTGCATCGACCGGCGCGGCCACCGAATTCTGGCGTTCAACATGGTTGCAATTGTGGATCTGGCCGGTCCGCAGCAGCCGGTGGGACTACCTTCGGCCAACGCTGGCAGGTGATTTCACGGTCTGGGTCGCCGCGGGTGTTGAAATCGTGGCGCTGTTACTGCGTGCGCGAGACCGAGAAACATGGCACGACCAGCGGGGTGCCGTCGCGGTGATTGCGGCGGTCTGCATCGGTTCTTTAGTGATCGTCAAGGCGACGTATCCGCAGTTCTACCTGTTGTGGATCCCCTTTCTGGCGGCGCTCGCGGCCCGGCGAATTGTCGCGGTACGTGAAAGGTTTATACAGGGCCGCGCGGGGCGGCTGCCTGTTGATAAAGGTGACGGGCGCTTTGCATCACCGAATTCTGCCGGAGTTTCGACGAATGCCCCGCAAAGCCAGACCTCGTTTTCAAGGGGCGTCTATTCGGTGATTATCGCGGGAACGTGTCTGGTGCTTGCCCAATCTGCGTTATGGCGACGCGCCTTCTGGGCCGACGCGGGAGCAGGCGCGCTGCCGCGTCTTTCAGAGATCGACGACGCGAATGTGCTGGTGCTGCTGGCATTGGCAATCGCGCTGGCGGGCGTCGTGGTGGCGGCGTACCGGCGACAGGGGGAGGCGATCTTGCTGCTGGCCGGGCTGGGCATGGGGTACGGCATGTTGCGCAATGTCGATATTGCGCTGTGGTCGAACGCAGACCAGGTTGCCGCTATCAACGCGGTGAACCGGCACGTTTCGCCCAATGGCCGTGTGCTGGATGGTTTCACCGGTTACGGTGCATTGCGGCCGCATGCCTGGTACTACTGGTGGATCAATGAGTATTCCCTGGCACTTGTTCCCGAGGAGGAGCGCGAAGTCCAGCTTCTGAAACTGCTTGAAGAGTCTCCCCCCACGGCGGTGCTGTTCGACTCGAATGTTGCGCGATTGCCCCCACGAGTACGCGACTGGATTTGCGCGCATTACCGGCCGGGAAAGCCAGCCGTGTTGTGGCTGCCGCGGTGAATGCCGCTGCGCAGTGAAGAGCACCGTTCGCGGCTTACACAAATAATGGCGCAACCGGGGCGCCTTCAGTAAGCCGGACGGGGCGGTCTTCGCGATCATGCAAAAACAGATCGGCTGGAATTCCGAGTGCGTGATAGATTGTCGCAGTGATGTCGGCCGGCGACACCGGGTTCTCGACAGGGTATGCCGCGTGGGCATCAGACCGGCCGTAAACCTGGCCGCCGCGCGTGCCACCCCCGGCGAACACAGCGCTGGCACACCACGGCCAATGTTCGCGGCCGGCGTTGTTGCGAGAAATCTGCGGTCGGCGGCCAAATTCACCAACCCAGACAAGCAGTGTTTCGTCGAGCAGCCCACGGCCAGAAAGGTCTTCGAGCAATGCCGAAAAACCGCGGTCGCAAGGAGGCATGAGATCGTTCTTCAGACGGCGGAAGTTGTCGCCATGTGTGTCCCAGAAATTCTGCCCGTCCTGGTGCCAGTTGACGCACACAAGCGAGACGCCTTTTTCGATGAGGCGGCGCGCCAGCAACAAACCCTGGCCATGAATGTGCCGGCCGTAGCGGTCGCGGACGACGTTTGGTTCCTGCCCCAGGTCGAAGGCGCTGCGCACCGCCGCCGAGGTCAGCATGTCGAACGCGCGATCCTGCATGTTTCCGAATGAGCTGGCAGATGTCGGAGCCATTGCGGGGCAAGCGTTTAATTGATTGAGCAGAGCGTGCCGCGCGTCGATCCGCGCGGCTGAAAGGCCGTCGATCAAATCGAGCCCTGATACGCGAAAGTTCGCTGCAT
Source organism: Planctomycetia bacterium (assembly GCA_043746425.1). GTDB lineage: Bacteria > Planctomycetota > Planctomycetia > Planctomycetales > Planctomycetaceae > JACQFH01. The sequence goes on along the minus strand of JAYTRB010000082.1, from coordinate 3,492 downwards.
TGGGATCGCCCGTCACGAGAAACGGATCGTGCGCTTGTCCCAACCAGCCCGCATTCTGGCCGGGAGCCGTTCCGCCGGGCGCCGCCGGGTGCATGACGGTCCAGGGGAGTGTCACGAACGGTGGCAGCGGTCCTGTCGAAGGCCTGAGTTTACTCAACACCGACCCCATGTGCGGCCAATCGTTCCGCGATGGCGGGGCCGCGTCGGATTTCACTTTCGGCGCATGCCGGCCGGTCATGACATGATGGACGCTCGAAAGATGAGCCGGGTCGTCATGCGTCAGCGAACGAATGATGGCGTATTTCTCGGCCAACCGGGCCAGGTGCGGAAAGTGTTCGGAAATGCGAATCGACGGGACTGTGGTGTCAATCGACTGAAACTCGCCGCGCACTTCGGCAGGCGCCTGCGGCTTGAGATCCCACGTCTCGAGCTGCGACGGTCCGCCCCACATGAACATCAGGATGCAGGATTTCGCCTTGCCGAATCCGGGCGCGTTGGCGAATTGGCTGCCGGCAAGTCGATCGGTACCCGACTGGGCCTGCACCTGGCGCGCCAGCAGGAGGTGCTCTAACGAGAGTCCGAAGACCCCCAGCCCCCCCAATTGTAATAGGGCACGGCGACTCATTCGTCGCTGAAGCGTTTGAAATTCCCTGCATGCAGTATTAATCATCGGCGACCATTCATAAATAAATGCTTATGAATGTATTATAGGCAGAAGATGGAGTCATCTCAAGAGGTATCGGCAGAGTCAGGTGTAAGCCGCGTGAGCCCTTCTTCCAACCCGATTACCAGACATTGGTGATCAAGACTGGCTGACGGAACTGAGTGCGGCCGAGTATTATGGTACGACGCGTTTCGCAGGCCGTATTTTCCCTGAAACCTGTATTCTCTCGATCGAGCATTCCCGTTGACCATTTCTCCTATCAAATTCTTTCGCAATCTGGGCCGAACCCGTGAAATCGTCACGATTCTGCTCAATCACGGATTTGGGGACGTGGTCGAGCGGCTGCGGCTGATGCGCTATATGCGATGGTGGCGACGGGTCATTCTTCGCAAGCCTGAGCCGGCGCGACGGGTGACAGTCGCGCAGCGCATCCGCCAGGCGGTTGAGGAACTGGGGCCTACATTCGTCAAGTTCGGACAGGTCGTCAGCACTCGTCCCGATCTTGTCCCGGCGGCAATCATTGCCGAACTCGAGAAATTGCAGGAACACGTCGGCCCGTTTTCAGGTGAAGAGGCGATACGCATTCTCGAAACCGAACTGGGGGCTCCGGTTTCCAGTCTGTTCGCGCAGTTCGACCGCGAACCGGTTGCCGCCGGATCACTGGGGCAGGTGCATCGGGCGGTACACCTCGACGGTCGATTGCTGGCGGTCAAGATTCGACGGCCGAACGTCGTCCGCGATGTCGAGCGCGACCTGTCGCTGATGGCCGACATGGCGATTCTCATCGAGCGACACCTCCCCGAAGCAGAGATTTTCGACCCGGTGGGGCTGGTGAACCAGTTTGCACGGGTGATTCGGCGGGAGATCATTTTCTCGCGTGAAGGGCGTACGATGGACGAGTTTCGCAGACTCTTCCGAAACGACGCGACGCTGTTCGTTCCTGCCGTCTGCTGGGAGCTGACGAACGAAGGCGTGGTAACGATGGAGTTCGTCGATGGACTGAAAGTCAGCGATCGCGAAACGCTCGTGGGCGAGGGGTTGTCTCCCGCCGGAATCGCCGCCAACGGTGCGCGGATATTCATGCGAATGGCGTTCGAGTATGGTTTTTTTCACGGCGATCCGCATCCGGGCAATATGCGTATCCTGCACAATGGCGTGATCGGGCTGATCGACTACGGCATGGTGGGCCGCCTCGAAGAAGACAAACGCGACCAGCTCATTGACCTGCTGCTGGCGGTCAGCCAGGGAAACGTGCGCGGCTGCGTCGACCAGGTGCTGCTGATCGGCAAACCCTTCCGCCCGGTCGATCGTCCGCTTTTACAGAGCGATGTCCGCGATTTTATCGAGAGCTTCTACGGGGTGCCGATCGAAAAAATCGACGTGGGCCGACTGCTCACTGATTTCGTGACCATTCTTTCGAGTCACGGAATTCGCTACCCGGCCGACCTGATGCTGCTCATTCGGGCAATCATTACGCTGGAAGGGGTGGCGTCAGAGCTCGATCCCAATTTCAACCTGGCGACACATCTGGCGCCGGTGCTCTCGCAGATCGTTCGCGAGCGCTACAATCCGCAGCGTGTCGCCAGCCGGTTTGTCGCCGACGCACGAGAGCTTCTGGGCGTGCTGCACGACCTGCCAGTGCATGTCGGCAGAACGCTCGAAAAATTGAGCAAGGACGATCTGCGAATTCACCTTGAGCATGAGCATCTCGACCGGTTAATTAACGAGCTCGACCGGTCGAGCAATCGGGTGGTGATCGGTCTGGTGATGTCGTCGCTGATCGTCGCCTCGGCCCTGGTGATTCGTTCGGCAGGCATGGCCACATGGTGGATCAGCGTCCCCACATTCGTGCTGTCGAGCCTCCTGGGAATCTGGCTGATCTACGGGGTGTTTCGCAGCGGACGGCTTTAGCCGCTCCTCGAAAACGCATTTTGTGGCCAGACACGACGAACGCGCCACTCGGCCAGCGACGGCCATGGACATGACACGTCGCTCGCGCGTCCGGCAGTCTGGTCATCCGCCAGTGCCATCACGCGACCTCTGCTGAGAAACCGGCCGGTTTGCCGTTTTGCAGCGTTGTGCTAGTATGCGGCCATGCGAACACATGTCGATATTTTGAGCGTACAGATTCGCCGAGCGTACGCCGGGGCAGCACGACAAGCACACGGTCTGCGGGATGAGATCGAAATGAGATTCGGGCAATTCCGTTCGAAATCATTGAAAGTGGCTCACTGCCTAGCGCTTCCTCATTTTTTACCTGGCAGCCTATGGGCCTCGGCGGCTGACCGCCGCGCGCAGCATGCGGCGGCGCTGGCCGAGTCTGTCTGGGCCCACGACAAATATGAAGGAGACGCCTGATGTCGCAATCAGCCAATGTCGTATTTCTGTTCGACGTCGACAACACGCTGCTCGACAACGATCGGATTGTCATCGATCTCAAACGCCATCTCACGCGCACTTTCGGCGACGCCTGCCAGGAGCGTTATTGGGCCATTTTCGAGAAGCTGCGCATTGAGCTTGGCTATGCCGATTACCTGGGCGCCCTGCAGCGGTACCGCACCGAGCACCCGCACGATCCGAACCTGCTGGAGCTTTCATCGTTTCTCATCGACTACCCATTCGCTAACCGCCTCTTTCCCAAGGCACTCGACGTCATCGAACGCTGTCAGACCTGGGGGCCTACCGTCATTCTTTCTGACGGCGACGTGGTGTTCCAGCCCCGCAAGGTCGAGCGCTCGGGTCTGTTTGAAGCGGTGGAGGGGCGGGTCTTGATCTACATTCATAAAGAACTGGAGTTGGCCGACGTTGAAAAGCGTTTTCCCGCCGAT
>JAYTRB010000081.1:0-7481 GCA_043746425.1 Planctomycetia bacterium | reverse complement strand
CCAAACGGCTCATAGAGCGACGGCATGACGCCAAACGTCGCGCCGCGCAGTGCCCCCAGAAAGCCCTCGCGAAACAGAAACGGAAAAACGAGCACGCTTCCCGGAAAGCGCTCGGCCAGTTTCCGCAAAAATCCCAGGCCGGAACGCCCCTCGTCGCCGGGTATCGGAAAGAACAAAAACCGCGCGCGGCCTTTCTTTTCGAGAAACATCTCAGCGGCCCGCGCGAGGACGTCGTAACCTTTCTGCCGGCAATCATCGCGCCCCGCCATAACGAACCAGGGAGCGTCGTCCTTGGCAAATTTCGAAACGCTTCCCCACAGAGGCTGTTCGTTCCCGGGCTGCAGTTTGCTGAGTGCCGCCAGAAATGACTGACGGTGCGCGGCTTTCCATTGCGCCAACGGGCCCGAGTTGCCCCCTTCGGCCGCGGCCAATTCAGCAGAATCGACCGCCAGGTCGACGAATGGACCGTTGTCGATGCCCACCAGCCGCGGCTTGAGCGTCAACTGCAACTGGGGAGCCATTACCTGATTCTGCAAGATGTCGTCCGTCAGGTCGCGGGCGAATTGTTCCGATACAGTAAAGACAGGAAGCTCGGTCAGCGGCAGAGCCCGCTGCAGAACGGTTCCACCGGGGCACGACTGGGAATTGATGCCGAATTCTGCGAGCTGTTCGTTCGATACCGAGCAGTCATAACTGTTGTGCAGCGTGATGAACGAGCGCGACCTTCCGGGCAAGTCGGCCATGGCGAGAACGGCAGCCGCCGCTTCCCAGTCTTGCAAGAGAAGCGTCCAGCGTTTACCCGGATTGATGACATGCAGCGCCCGCGGCAGCGCGGCCCCGAAAAAGAGCGCGTCACGCAAGAGGTCGTCGCCGCCCACATCGTACGGATGCCGCTGCCCGGCAAAGTACCGGTGGTCTTCGGGGAGCAAAAAATAGTAGGGCAGCTTGTCGTCATGGCGATAGAGGTCGACGACGACCGTGCGGTCGGCGAGATCGACCCCGAAGCTTCCCTCGTGACTGCGCCCCAGCGAGGCCATTTTTTCAAGGCGATGGTGAAACGGCGTGATGACTATCGAATCGATGTGCGAAACCGCTTGCACACGCGCCGGCAACCGGCTCATGACGGCCGCTATTCCCCCGCATGGGGCGAACTGCGTTTCGTAACTGACAAAGGCGATATTCACGATCGGGCTTGGGTTTCCTCAAATCGACGGGAGGGAATGAAATCAACAATAGCGATTTGCGTGTTTGGCTGCGAGCCCCCCGGGTCTGGCTGATTCATGTGCGATGCGCTGATGCATGCTGCGTTGCAAAAACGGTGGAAACGGCATGTAAAACTGGGTGGTCGAACGTCAACCGGCGCGTTTCTTAAAAAATTGCACTGCCGGACATTGAGACTCGGCTGCATCTCGACCGCCAACTTCTGTGAAGATAAGGACGGCGATGAATTGGCTGCCAACCCGCCGCACGTTCAGCGCTGGCTGATCGGTGCGTATGTCCTCTCCGCGGGGCCGGTATAGTTGCTCGAAGGACGGATGATCTTGTTGTCCTGCCACTGTTCGAGGACATGCGCGCACCAGCCAGCGATGCGGCTGGCGGCGAAGATACAGGTGAAGAGCTCTCCCGGAATTGACATATAATGCTGCAGGCTCGCCGAATAGAAATCAACGTTGCAATACTTGTGGATCGCTTCGTTGACGGCCCGTTCGAGCGCCACCGAGATGTCGTACCATTTCGGCTGGCCTTGCTCGAGACCAAGCCGGCGAGAGAGCTCTTTGAGGTGCCGGGCACGCGGGTCTTCGACCTGGTAGACGGCATGCCCGAAACCCATGAATTTGCCTTTACCGTTGCGAACCGATTCGACATAGGCGGCGACGTTCTGCACGTCGCCAATCTCGATCAGCGCCCGTAAAACCTCGGTATTGGCCCCCCCGTGCAGCGGGCCCTTCAGCGCACCGATTGCTCCGGCAATGACCGAGTACCAATCGGACAAAGTCGCGCTGATAACCCGCGCCGCGAACGTGCTGGCATTGAATCCATGCTCGGCATGCAGAATCAGAATCAGATCCATGGCCCGCGTTTCATCGGGTGTCGGAACGCGGCCGTTCAACTGATACATGAAGTCGCCGGAATGACTGAGTTCGAGCTTGGGCTCCAGCGGCTCCTTCCCGGCTCTTAACCTGTGAATCGCCGCCACCAGCGTCGGCATGATCCCGATCAGCCCCAACGCCGTCTCATGGTTCGCTTCTGGAGTGGTCTTTTCAGATTGCGGGTTGTACAACCCTGCCACCGAAACCGCCGAGCGCAAGGCCGCCATGGGAAGCATGTCGCGCGGCAGCGACTTCAAGAACGAGACGATTTCTGGCGCGAGCCGGCGATACCCGGCCAGCTGCGCGCTGAATTCCTGCAATTGCCCGGAGCTGGGCAACTCGCCCTTCAGCAACAGGTAGCAGACCTCCTCGTAATGGCTGTGCTCTGCCAGATCGTGGATATTGTAACCGCGATAGATCAGCCGCCCTTCGAGGCCGTCAACGAGGCAGATGGCGCTGTCAGCCGCAACCACCCCTTTAAGCCCCTTGACGGCGGCCTGCGCCGCCGGCTCTTTGGCAACACCCATATTCATGAGGTCTGATCCTGCAACGAAAGCGTCTCGGACATCGCGCGATCAGTTCGCAGCCTGTTGGCGGGCGATGAAAAACCCTGTTTCCGCCAGTATAGCAGGGGACAGGTTCAGTTCAACGGCAGGGGGTATTCCGTCGCAGCCAGTTCGGCGACGAAGGCTCGCAGATCAGAGATCGCAAATTGAAAAATGAAAAATGGAAATCAAAAATTGGTCGCGACGTTCGCTTCCGGCTGACGAGCCCTGCGACCATTCATGCGATTCAAAATCCGCGTCTGGTACTTCATCTCTTCCTGCAAAGTCTTTACAATGCTGCCATGCCCACCTTTCCCATTAAGCGCGACGATTTGAAGTACGGCGAAGTGCTGTGCGCCTATTGCTCGGCTCTCTGCTGTCGGTATTTCTCGGTTCCCATCGACACGCCGACGACCCGCAAGGATTTCGACAACCTGCGTTGGTTCATGATGCACGGACATGTCACCGTTTATGTCGAAGACGAGACCTGGTATCTCTGTGTGTACGGCGATTGCAAGCACCTTTTGCCCGACCATCGATGCGGCACCTATGCCACCCGTCCACAGATCTGCCGTGATTACAGCACCGACGCCTGCGAATACGACGATGGCGGGTTACACGACCGGTTGTTCGAGACTCCGGAACAGGTCTGGGAGTACGCCGAGGCAATCCTCCCGCCAAAGCGGCCGCGCCACAAAAAATCGGCGGCGCGAGTGAACCTTCCGGTTTTGGCATGAGCCGCGATGTCGGCTTTCGCCGTTGGCGCGATGCCGATCGATCGGGCGATGTGCCACACTTGGCATCTCCCCGACCCTGAACTTCGGCCCGACTGTCCTGAAAATAAAAAAAGAGTAGCCGACTGGAAGAATAGGCGCTCGCCCGGGGCGACGAAGACGCCGTCCCGGCTAGACCCCCAGTCGGGCTACCCTTGAAGAGCCAGCCAGGAAAAACTGCCTGCATTCACAGACTTCCCTGGCGATGCGACTCACCAGCCGATTCTACAAGGCAAGTTGCGTGCCAGTTCCGCGACCGAGAATCAGACTATCCACAAAGCATTACTGCATAAAACCTTGTGTCGCTTTTGTCCGCCCGACTCTATTTTTCAAATAGATTCGCCGTGCATAGGAATTAGGCAGCGCGTCATGTAAGTCAGCATGCGCCAACATCAAACTGGCACCCAGGGCGGCAATACGACGTTGGCCGTTCTGGGCGAATGCTGCGCGGTCCACCCACGAGTTGACATCCAATGATTGCCACCGAGCACCGCTCAAGGTTCGACCACAACATTGGCACCCGCAAAAACAGTTCTCGGGCACGGTCGCCCAGCCGATGACAAACTGCTGCTTGCAGCGACCATGACCTTTGATCGATCTGGGGCGTTGTTCGATTTCTGGTTCAAGGGAGATGAAAATGCCGGTGTCTTACAGAAAAACAACAAAACGGCAATGAGATCTACAACCTTGCTAGAATTTCGATCGGCCGCGGAGAGTGCCATCCTTGACACTCTCTTGTGGCCTGTTCGGAATTGAGGAAATGCTGTGGAGCAGTTCCTTTGATCATCGCTGCGCACGAAGCTATCGGCTAAGCACGCCTCGAAGCAGTCGCTTCAGCCGAGGTGGTGATGTCCTCGGCGCCGGCCTGCTCAAATATTTTCTTGGCGCGCTGCACTTCGTCATGGTCTTCTGAATGGACCGAAATCAAAGAGCTGCCCGCTTTCACTTTGCCTTCATACCGCTTGGCTTCAAATTCGGGAATCCCCATTCCGATCAAAGTGCCGGTAATTCCCCCGAGGGTTCCACCCAGAGCGGCACCGCTCAAGGCGGCCATAATCGGTCCCGCGGCGATCAACGGTCCGACACCGGGAATGGCGAGGCTGCCGATGCCAGCCAGCCAGCCGAGCACTCCTCCAACGGCCAAACCGGTTCCCGCGCCTGTCGCCGCGCCTTCCGGGGCCTTCGTATTATGTTCAACCGCAAAATCCTTCGTCCCGCTTTTGTCGGCCAGGAGAACAGAGATGTCGTCCCCGGAAAATCCGGCAGATTTCAGGTCGCGGATGATTCGATCGGCCTGAGGCGTTGTGGCAGTGCATAATACTGACGTTGACATGATGCGTGACTCCTTTTTCGAAAGGGTTAGTTTTTCGTGACGACTTCCAATTGATTGTCGACGTGCTCGGCTCCGGCGATTTGGACGGCAATGTTTTCGATCCGCTGCTTTTCGTCGGCGGATTTCACCGGACCCCGTAAGGTCACCTTGCCGTTCTGCGTAATAATCTTGACGTTTTCGGCGTCGACCGACATTTTGTCAGCCACGACCTGTTTGCGGATATCAGCCGTAATCTTGATATCCTTCTTATTCTCGTTCTGATCGAGCGGGGTCTTCGCGCCGTCGTTACGATCGCGTGCATTCACTCTGCTGTTGTCATTCGCCCTACTCGTGTCATTCGCCCTGCTGGTATCATTCGTCCTGACCGTATCACGTGCGTCATGGGCTGTGGTTGAGTCATTGGACGTGACCGGCTTGTTGGTTGTAACGTCCGTACGCGCAGGTTTAGCTGCTTCTGTACATCCAACCGCCAGAAAGCATGACATTGCGGCCGCGAGATATTTCATGATTGTTCCCTTTGAGAATGAGACCCGTGTTATTGCAGTCAGGAGAAGTCAGACTCAAATTGTGCAAAAGGCGTACCCGCGACTCTGACATTCAAAAAATCGCAGAATCCAGCTGCTTTTCTTTTACCGTGCGACGTTATGGGTTCGCATCTTGGTCGATCTGCGACCAAGGTGCGCGGCTCACATTCTGATTCGCAAGCCGAAAAGTCCGTCGAAAGTCGATGGCCATTTTCAATCGGGCATGACCCAGGCAACGGTTTCAACGGGAGGAATGACTCGCAAACGAAGTCCACACGAGGGTCGGTCATCGGCATGACAGCCCTGCCAATCACGATCGATCAGCCGAGACGCCAGACGACCCGCCTTTCAGCGGGAAGGACGAGAGGCCTTCGGGTTGGATTCTCCCGTTGCTGCGAGTGACACGTCGGATACTCCATGAGCGGGATGCGTCTGGTGGGCACCCTGCGCCGAATTCCCATACTCTTCGCTCGTGGACATATCGAGCGCCTCATAAACGCTGCAGTGCCCGGTCGCACCGCGATAAGCAAGTGCTCCCCCGGCAATCAACGCGACCAGGCTCGATAGCGACAATTTTGACACTCCGTACAACAAGACCAACCCGCCGGCCACAGTAGAAACCATCCGTTCTGAATCACTGATGTTGATCGCTGGACATAGACTCTGCGAAGGGCGGGACGCACACGCTGAGCCTCCTGAGGAGGCCTGTCGGTCGGAACGGGAAGCGGTGGGAGTTTCCATGGCATTGCTCTTTCTGAGATGGGGATTGCAGCGGACCGGTAAATTTCCCGGCCCTGATTGGCTATGGAATGACTGCAAACCGTATGCCGCATCGCCACCCGACAAGCGGCGCGGCTAATCCCGTTTCCCCAATTCTTCCACCACAACCTTATCTTGTGTTGTCGGGTCGTCATCGACCGGTTTAAGAATGGCGAGGTCGATGTTGGATTGGGCCGGTTCACCAGAAGAAATCAGACGCAGTACGACTGACCAGCGATCGCCGCGTTTCACGGCCAGCCATTCGGCATGGTCCGGTTTGCCCCGCAGGTGCACGACGAAGCGTTTGCCGCCCTGCACAATTTTGAGAACGGCATGTGCCGGCGCCGCCTTCGTTTCGGCGTCGAGCGTTCCCGACTCGTTCGGACGGGCGACCCAATCGGGGGGCCGATCGGCCCAGCCCACGTTGAGCCATACGAACTGTCCTCGCGGAACGGCCACCTGGGCAGTCCGCCGGACGCCAATCGCCAGCGATTGGCGGAAAGTTGCGACTGTTTCCGTGAATGCGGCCCGCCTTTCGTCGCCGAGGTCTAAGACGTAATCGAAGGTGGTGCGGTCGGGATGGGTATGCACCGCACGGAAATCGAGGCGGGTAGGATGCAGCTTTCCATCTTGCGGAATAATGGCGCCCAGCGACGTGTCGCTGCCGCGATCTGTAAAATCAGGAATCGGCCCCGCAGAGGGGGTGACCTCCCACGGAAACCCGGCAGGAGCGGTCCAGAAGATGGTGCCGTCAATGCTCGCCTGGTTCCCGCCGCGTCCCTCCCACACCGGTTGCATGTCGAGAAACTGGCCGGTCCAGGCATAGCTCAAGCGGCAGCTTTGCGCGTCATAAGCCAGATGCAACCCGTCAGGGCTGCGGATCGCAATCCCGCGGGCGCTCGACTCGGGAAGGAACGTACGAACCACTTGCACCCCCTCAGAATCAGGGAAGCGGAGCTTCTGCGGCGCACGCAAGCCATCGGGATACGGAAGATTGCGACACACCAGAAGGTACTGCCAGACCGCCCGTCGCTGTTGATCGGGAATGCCATCGAGGATGTGGGTGTAGCTGCTCTTGCCGCCGAAAAACACCGTGGGCATTCGCGTGCCGGGCTGCAGCCGCTGAGGGTCGGTCATCCACCGTACATACCAGTCATAATTGATGCGCTCAGCGACCCGGGCCAGCTCTGGTCCGCGCGTTCCCAGCGAAGCGATTCCCAGCATGTCGTGGCATTTCGTGCAACTGAAACCTTTCTCGCCGACGAGAGTTCGCCCGGCTTCGATCAGGACTTCGTCAGCCGCGGGACGAAAGGGCTCATTGTGCAACATCTCGCCCTCGGCGGCGGCGAGGGCAGCCGGCAGCGCAGCCAGTTGCCTGGCGTCGAACCGGGGCATCTGTAATGCCATCCACGGCCGTGAGCGCTGCCCTCCTTCAAGCACCTGTTTGATCGCCGGCC
>JAYTRB010000080.1:0-3893 GCA_043746425.1 Planctomycetia bacterium | reverse complement strand
TGAGCCTGCGCGACCTGCTCAATGAAATTCGCAAACTCGGCGAACAGGGTTTGAAACTGACCCGCTTCAAAGGGCTGGGAGAGATGAATGCCGACGAGCTGGGAATTACCTCGATGGATCCCAAAAGCCGTACGCTCTTGCAGGTGACAATGGGTGACGCGGCGGGGGCCGATCAGATTTTCCGCGTGCTGATGGGCGACCACGTCGAACCGCGGCGGGAGTTCATCGAGAAGCACGCGCTGGATGTGAGGGATCTGGATGTTTAAGCGGCAGGCTGCCCCGCGCCTCGCCGCGCGGCACTCTGCGATCGCTCGCGATTGCTGGATTGATATGGCCCCGTCGTCTACCATGAAAGACGTCTGAAAGGGGAAGAGTCATGACGCGCTGCAGATTCTGGCGAATGACGTATGCCGTGTGGGGCACGCTGCTGGCTTTCTCGCTCTTCGCTCCGGTTGCTGGCGATGCTGCGCCGAGTGTTCCTAAGACGATCGAAACGAGCGGTCTGGAATACATTACTCCGGCGGTGCAGCAGTCGATCAACCGCGGGCTCGAGTATCTGGCGGCCAGCCAGAACGACGATGGCGCCCTGGGTTCGGGAAGCACCTACCGCCGACACGTGGCCGTCACGTCTCTGGCCGGAATTGCCTTTCTGGCCGGGGGCAATACTCCGCAGCGGGGAAAATACGGACAGAACGTTGAAAAGGCGGTGCAGTACGTTTTAGCGTGCACCGATGCGACAGGGCTGATTTCGGCTCCCGAACATCGCCAGCAGAACCCCATGTACGGGCATGGGTTCGCCACGTTATTTCTGGCTGAAGTTTACGGGATGACACACCGTCCCGATATACGCGAGAAGCTCAAGCTGGCCGTCAATCTGATCGTCAACACGCAGAACAAAGAAGGGGGATGGCGGTATTTTCCTGTGCGGCGCGAGGCCGATATTTCGGTAACGGTGTGCCAGATTATGGCGCTTCGCGCGGCGCGCAACGCCGGAATTTACGTCCCCAAGAACACCGTCGATGCGTGCACCAGATTTGTCAAAAGCTGCCAGAACGCCGATGGGGGTTTCATGTACCAGAAGCTCAGCAATCTGCAAAGCATCTGGCCCCGCACCGGGGCCGGGCTGGTCGCCCTGTACAGTGCCGGTATCTACGACAGCCACGAAATCGAATTGGGCCTGAAGTTTATGATGGACCACCTGCCGCGCGGCGAAGTGTTTCGCCTCGAGCCGTTCTATTTTTACGGCCACTATTATGCCGTGCAGGCCATGTGGCATGCGGGGGGACAGTACTGGCGGCAATGGTTTCCGTCGATACGCGACGAACTGCTGGCGCGACAGGTTCAGGATGGAAGCTGGCCTGACATTACGGTCAACAGTGAGTACGGAACGGCCATGGCTTGCATCGTACTCCAGATGCCGAACAACTATTTGCCGATTTTTCAGCGGTGAGGGGCATGATGACGGCATGGGTCAACCCGAGCGCAGTACGTTGTGCACGCGTCCCTTCAAAGGGGGGGAAACGGCTTTCGTATTTTCTGGTGATTCTATGCGCGGTCGAGGTGCAGCCGGTGGTGCACCTCGGGGCGCCGCTGGCGGCTGACGAGGGGCCGACCCGACATGTCTTCGTGACCGATTGCGAGGGGCGGGTTCGCACGGGGCTGTTAACGGCGATGGATTCTGGGCATTTGACTCTGGGAAATATCGAACAGGTCAAGCTGCTGACGAAGAATCAGCGGGTCTTGAAAGTCAGAGACCGTACTTCAATCATCGGCGCGACCGATTCGCTGGTGATTCTGGCCTCGGGCGACATGCTGGTACTTGGTGTCGAAACGATCGACGACGAATCGCTCACCGCGCGGTGGGTTCGGTTTCCGACGTGGCCGGCGGTCAAATTGTCGCTCGAGACGGTGCGCGGCGTGCTCATGCAGCGCCCCGAAGGGCAGACGGCCGGGGCCCGGCTGTTGAATCAGGTGCTGGCCTCTCGTGAAGCTCAGGACGCGGTCATTCTGAACAATGGCGACCTGCTGGTTGGCGAATTTGCGGGGCTGGACGACAAACATCTCGCGCTGCAGATGCCTCAGGGAAAATCGTCGATCGAGCGCACCGGAATCAAGGCAGTCATCTTCAACCAGACCCTGACGAACAGCGACCCCCTGAAAGGAGAAGGCGCCCTTGTCTCGCTCACCGATGGCAGCCGCTTTCGTGCCCGCGATCTGAAGTTCGGGGCGCTCGATCGACTGACGCTGCGGACGCTCTTCGGAGCCGTGCTGGATTTACCTCTCTCGGCCGTCGAGTCGCTGCGCTTTCTGGGCGGATGTGCCACGTATCTCTCTGACCTCACGGCAGCCGAGTACAAGTTCGAGCCCTTCCTCGAATTGGATTGGCCCCTCCGCCGCGATCAAACCGTGGTGGGGGGGTTTTTGTCGCTGCGCGGCGTTGAATACCCGAAGGGCCTGGGGGTCCACAGCCGCAGTGCCGTGACGTACCGCCTCGATGGAAAGTTCCGGCGGTTTCACGCCACGATCGGCGTTGACGATGATACGGGGGGCAAAGGCAGTGTGGTGTTCGAGGCGCTGGTCGACGGGAAGACTGCTTATAAGAGCGAGGTGCTCACCGGTAGCAGTGCGCCAGTGGTCATTGAGCGCGTCGATGTCTCGGGAGCAAAGTTACTGACGCTGCGGGTGGATTACGCCACCGCAGGCGATATTCAAGATCACGCCGACTGGTGCGACGCACTGCTTGTGAAGTAAATCATTGAGCTGGCAATACCGGAGGACCGAATTGTGCGCGATACTCGCGATACCGCGTTCGCAGCGTCTCAAGGCGCTCGTGATGCGCCAGATCGCCGGCCAGATTGTGTTCTTCATGCGGGTCGTGCTGCAGGTCATACAGTTCTTCAAACGGCCGATCGACGTCGAAGTACGTGACGTACTTCCAGTCAGTTGTTCGAACCCCTTCTGTGCGTGGAATCTTCCCCCCGTAATGAAAGTGATGCTCGTAGAAAAAGTCGGTGCGCCAGGGAACTCCTTCGCCGGCCAAGAGGGGCTTCAGACTGCGGCCATCGGTATCTTTCGGAATCGCGGCACCGGCCAGATCGAGCAGCGTCGGAGCCAGGTCGATATTCAACACCAGCGGATCAAGTCGTCTGCCAGAACTCGCTTCAGCCAGCCGGGGATCGCGAATGATCAGCGGAATGCGAATCGACTCTTCATACATCAGCCATTTGTGCGACAGGCCGTGTTCTCCGAGAAGAAAGCCATTGTCAGAGGCAAACACCACGATCGTATTGTCGGCCAATTTCAATTCATCGAGTAACTGGCGAATCGCCCCCACCGATCGGTCGACGCCGGCAATGCAGCGCAGGTACTGTTTAACGAATTCCTGGTAGCGCGCTGGAGTAGCGTGTGCTTTCATCGCCCGCGTTCGACCTTCTGACTGGCGGATGAATTCGGGCAGCGCGTCAAAATGTCGGTCGGTGTACGTCGCTGGCCGCTCAAGCGTGGCATCGCGAAACAATTCGGCGTCGCGCGGGTCTGGCTGGTAAGGCTCGTGCGGCGATTTGTAATAGACGAGTAGGCAAAACGGTTTCGTGGGGGGCCGATCGCGAAGAAAATTGGCCGTCCGCCGCGTCAGAAACTCAGAGTTGTGAACGCGCTCTGCGCCCACCTCGTGAAAGAACTCTCCTTGTCCACCCCATGCGTCCCAGACGTCGAACACCTCATGCGGTGGCTGGCCGCCGATTCCCCATTTGCCAAAGCAGCCAGTGTAGTATCCCGCGCGGTGCAATACGGCCGGATAGGTGGCCGCCAGCAGCTCGGGCGTCAAGGGGGTGGCGAAATCGGCGACGTTGTGGTTTCGCGCGTAGCGGCCGGTGAGGAAGCAGGCTCGCGAT
>JAYTRB010000079.1:0-6576 GCA_043746425.1 Planctomycetia bacterium | reverse complement strand
ATCGATTGATGACAGGGAGATGTCTGGTGCGTCGTTCGTGAAAAAAACGCCGACAGGCGACTCAGAAGCACACTCGCCCGGGTGACTGTCAATCTGTGGAACACGCAGTGAAAGGTTTTGCAGTCTCGTCAGTGCTGCCGGGAAGCTCACTCGTGAGAAGAACTACGCAAGAACGTCGTCAACGACCCGCCCGTATACGACAGTGCCGCGGAAATCGCGATCAGAGTAGCGGTAGGTCAGCTGCTCGTGGTCGAACCCCAACAGGCAGGACGCGCTCGCCTGCGCGACCACTGGTCATTTCGCCGACAAGAACTGTTGTCCTTGCCAAATGAATGTCAACGTGGCGGCGACCAGCAGGTAGTAGACAAACCAGTCAAGTCCATACCGTGTAATGATTCGGATCAGCCAGCGAAGCGAAATGATTCCCACGACGAATGATGTCACCGCTCCGATCAGGAGTGCCTCGGGATTGTAGCCACCCAAATGGGTGGCAAATGTCTCGCCCTCAACCCCGGGCCCCTTGATGAGCAGCTTTATAAGAGGCGCGGCTTTCACGAGGGCGGCTCCGGCGGTTACCGGAATGGCAATTAAAAAAGAAAACGAGGCTGCCGCATCCCGCCGAAGTCCGATGAAAAGTCCCCCCGCGATCGTGCTGCCCGACCGCGAGACTCCCCGAAAAATCGCCGAGACCGCCTGAAAGCAGCCGATTGTCAGGGCGTCAAAGAGCGTCAGAGCTTCGAGTGGCCGGCTGTCGTGAGAGAACCGTTGCCCGAACCAGAGGAGCCCCGCCGTGACTACCCAGCCGCAAGCCACGACGAGCGGCATTTCAAATGTGGCTTCAATCTGCTTTTTCAGGGCGATTCCCAGCACGGCCGCCGGAATCGTCGCCAGCACGATTGCGAGGCACAAATGCGGCTTACGCCAGATTCCCCATAACTCATGGCGGTAGACGACGAGAATGGCAGCCAAAGTGCCCAAGTGCAGAGTCACGGTGAGTACGACATTCTCGCGTTCGCCGCCGAACCAGCTTTCAAAGACCTTGCCGAGCACTACCAGGTGTCCCGACGAACTGATGGGAAGAAACTCGGCAATCCCCTGGATGACGGCCAGCAGCAGAACCTGAATCAATTCTTCGAAATGCATTGAACAGCCTGTAAGGAAACCAATGAGATGACCAAGGAGTTTTCGCCAATCCTGACGATTAATGCCAGTCCGATTCCTGTGCGCCACGCTTCAGGGACGATTCCGACGACCAGACGCGGCAATTTGCCAATCAATAGTACCACGAGCAACAAGCCGCCAAAATGCGGACGCGATTCTAAAATGCAGCAAACGGCCCCCAGATTTCCAGGACACCGATCGGCCCGGGTTCAATTCCATGCGACGGTTATCCGGAGCATCCTGGTGCAAAGACCTGGCGCGGGCGGAGGAGACGGGCGGCAGCGTCATATTCAGCAAAGGCTTGCAGATCGCCAGCCGAATCGACGAGGGGAATGAGGCTGTCGGTTGCAAACGCGGTATCGGCCGGACAAAGCAGCGGTCTTCCGCGGATCAACACGGCGATATCCGCCGGGGTAATCGCATGACGCGTGAAGTGCGCCACGGCGGTCAGCGGCGGGAGGAGATGCTCGGCGATCGGTCGTGTATTCAAGGCATTGATCGAGACGGTGCTTGCCAGTGTAAAATCGCCGATTTGTGTACGCACCAAGGCGCTCATCAGGCCTCCGCATCCTAAGGCGTTTCCGAGATCGCGTGCAATGGAACGAATGTACGTTCCTGAGCCGCATTCGATTTCGACGTCGAGAATTGGAAAATCATAGTTTGTCAGGACGATGCGATGGATCTGGATCGGGCGCGGTTCCAAGCTGACAGTCTTGCCACGACGGGCGAGCTTGTGTGCCCGTTTGCCGCCAACATGAACGGCCGAGAACTGCGGAGGAACCTGCAAAATGTCGCCCGCGAACGAGCAGAGAGCGGTTGCCACGGCTGCATGTGACGGTGGCGGGGCGTGCGGCGCCTCGACGATAGTGCCGGTGCTGTCGTCGGTGTCACTCCTTTGGCCCAGAAGGAATCGGGCGGTATAGATCTTAGGACGATCCTGAATGAACGCGACGAGTCGCGTGGCCCAGCCAATACAGACGACAAGAACGCCGCTGGCCAGCGGGTCGAGGGTGCCGGCATGGCCAACGTGCTTCGTGCCGGCCAGCCGCGCGACAATATCGACCACGCGACGCGAGGACATGCCCGATGGTTTATTGACGTTGATGAGCCCGACCATGGGGAGTAAATCGTGTTTGCCGCATACGCGCTCCGTGTGCCATTTAAGTGTGAGGGGACACGCCGCGTTTGCTTTTATCAGTATCGCCAGCGGCACGCGAGGCGTGCCTGCCACATTTCCGCCAATTGCAAGGTCGGGTTCTCGTTCACAAAGTCATTTGCAATCGCTGCTGATGATGATTGAGCGCGGCTTCGATGAAGCCAGAGAAGAGCGGGTGAGCCCGGTTGGGTTTCGATTTGAACTCGGGATGAAACTGCACGGCGACGAACCAGGGATGGTCGACAAGTTCGACGATCTCGACCAAGCCTCCGTCGGGGCTCACTCCTGCCAGCCGCATGCCCGCCTCAATGAACTGTTCGCGGTATGCCGGATTAAATTCATAGCGGTGACGGTGTCGTTCGGAAATGCGTTCGGCATCGTAACACTCGGCGGCCCGCGTTCCAGGTTCTAGCAGACACGCATGAGCCCCCAATCGCATCGTGGCACCCTTGTCGATCACCTTTCGCTGGTCGTTCAGCAGGCAGATCACCGGGTGAGGTGTGTCGGCGGCGAATTCGGTACTGTTGGCCCCTTCGAGGTGCAGCACGTTGCGGGCAAACTCGATGACAGCGCACTGCATCCCCAGGCAGATGCCGTAAAACGGCAACTCGCATTCACGGCAATAACGAATGGCATCCACTTTACCCTCGATGCCGCGCATTCCGAATCCTCCGGGAACCAGAATGCCGTCGACTCCCCCGAGCGTGATTTCGGGCCCCTGCCGTTCGAGTTCTTCTGATTCGATGCGTTTGACGATGACGCGCGTCGCATGGGCGATGCCAGCGTGGTCAAGGGCTTCATAAATTGACTTGTAGGCGTCCTTGTGCTGAATGTATTTGCCAACGACGGCGATCGTCACTTCGTGTTCGGGATTGCGAACTTTGTGCAACAAGTGCTGCCATTCGCTCATGTCGATCGGTCGGGCGTTCAACGAAAGCTTGTCGACGATAAGCTGGTCAAGGCCATTGTCAACCAGCCCCAGCGGGACTTCGTAAATCGAGAACTCCTTATCGGGCTCTTCGATGACTGCGTTCTTTTCGACATTGCAGAACAGAGCGATCTTGTCGGTGTTTTCGCGCCCCAAATCACGCTCGGTACGCACGATGAGAACGTCGGGTTGAATACCAATCTGACGCAGCTGCCCCACGCTGTGCTGAGTGGGCTTGGTTTTCGCTTCGCCGGCCGCTTTCAAAAATGGAACCAGCGTCAGGTGAATAAACAAGCAGTTTTGGCGGCCGATTTCAAGTGGAATCTGCCGGATCGCTTCAAGAAACGGCAACCCCTCAATGTCGCCGACCGTTCCTCCAAGTTCGGTGATCACCACGTCCACATCGGGAGCCGCAAGCTTGCGGACCGACGCTTTGATTTCATTGGTAATGTGCGGGACGACCTGAACGGTGTTTCCGAGGTACTCGCCGCGGCGTTCTTTATTGATGACGCTCAAGTAAATTCGGCCGGTCGTGAAGTTCGAATCGCGCGACAGAAGGCTGTTCGTAAACCGCTCGTAATGCCCCAGGTCAAGGTCGGTTTCAGCGCCATCGTCGAGCACATACACTTCGCCGTGCTGATAGGGGCTCATCGTCCCCGGATCGACGTTGATGTAGGGATCGAGCTTCTGCATTCGCACTCGCAGGCCCCGCTTCTCAAGCAAGAGGCCGATGGATGCAGCGGTCAGCCCCTTGCCGAGAGAACTGACAACGCCGCCTGTGACAAATATGTGTTTGGTCATGCAAGTTGGATCAGGAATTTGGATTCAGGGAGTAGATTCAGGATTTAACGATCATTCCCGATGTTTGTCGGGTGTCGATTCGCATCTGTACGAAGCGAGCATAGTCTTCCGGGGTGTCAATTCCAACCGCAGTCCGCTGGACAAGGCCCACTTGAATCGTGGCTCCCGCCTCGAGGGCGCGTAATTGTTCCAGCTTTTCCAGCCGTTCCAGCCGACTCACCGGCAATTTTGTCAATTTCATCAAAAACTCGCGACGGTACGCATACAGCCCCAAGTGCAACAGCCAGGGAGAATCTTCCGTTAATAGCTGATCAGGATTCTGATCGCGGCAAAATGGAATCAGGCTGCGGCTGAAATACAGAGCTCTGCCGTCTGCCGCGCACACAACCTTGACGCACGAAGTGTTGTCACGCACCTGCGCCGTACGGATCGGGGTCGCTAGCGTGGACATTTGCGCCGCGGGGTGGTCAACCAGAAGTTGCACAAGCAAATCAATCGAGGCCGGATCGACTTCCGGTTCGTCGCCTTGAATATTGACCACGATCTGGACGGCGGGGAACGACCGGCCGACAACCTCGGCGATGCGATCGGTGCCGCTGGGATGCTCGCCTGTCATTTCGAAGCGTCCCCCGAACGCATGAACAACTTCGGCAATTTCAGTGCTGTCGGTAGCGACGACAACTTGGGCCAGAGACTGCGCCCGGCGGGCCGATTCCCAAGTATGCTGAATCAGGGGTTGGCCGGTATCTGCCAGCAGTAGCTTTCGGGGGAGGCGGCTCGCTGCCAACCGTGCGGGAATGAATCCATACGCTTGAGGAACCACGTGCCACTCCGTGACGAAGAATTATCCATTGTAGCCGTCATGATTTTATCAAATGAACGGTCGTTTTGTCACGGCGACACTGCGGAACTCGCGCTTTCTCCCCACAGCGAGTTAAATCAGGGAAGAGGGGATGGCGGCGGCCACGAGGATTCTTCCAGATATGTCCACAGCGCCCGGGAACTCGAGCCAAGTTGCCACTTTCGCAAGGCTGCCAGGCTCACTTTGGTCGCAGTCAGACGGAAAATTGTGTACACTATTTAGAGAAACCGGCAAATGAGCAAATCCGGTTCGCCAACAGCATTCCATAAGGGCTATTGCTATGTCGGTTTACGTCGTTTATCACGACACAGAAAACGCGGATCTCCAGCGCATCCCGTTCGCCGACGGCAATAATCCGTTCGATCGCTTTTACGACGAATGGCTTTCGACCTCCCGGCAAAGCACGCTGAATCAAGCGGTGGCCGAACGGGGCTGGTGTCTGTTCATTGTGAGTCTTGGCAAGCCAAAAAAGTACTTTCTCTGGGCCTACTTCCAGTTTTTTCCGAGCGCCGAGACCAAAACCGTCTCTGGAGAAGGCTGGATGCTCAATCCGCCACAAAAACTGGAAGGCTCGGATTTCAAAAAATTTAAAGATACGGAATGCCGCCAATTTGAAATGGGATTGCAGAACGTCACTGAGTCTCCCTTTGCAGCAAGCCTCATATCTGTAGCTGGAGAGTTTCACAAACCTCAAGTGACGCGCGAAACGCTCCGCTTCTGTATGGAACTGCGATCGCTGACCAAAGCCGGGGGCGAACTCGAAGAAGACGCCCGCGAATTGGAACAATACGTCAGAAAGATACTGTCGCGCAAGACCGGTCCATCGAAGGACAAATCCAATCCACCGAAGGAAAAGCCCAGTTCGCCGAAGGTCAAGACGAGTCCCGCGACGTCCAAAACCAGCACGCCGAAAATCAAAATCAGTACGTCCAGGGTCAAATCCAGTTCGCCCAAGGCCAAAGCCCGCTCACCGAAGGTCAAAATCAGCCCACCAAAGGCCAAAACAGGAAAGCCGAAACCGACGGTGGCGCGCACTGCCCGGGGGAAAAAGCCAGTCGGCAAATCGTTGGCGCGCAAGAGAAAGTGATTTCAGAACGATTGACACTGCGAGTAACTTCTCAGCCTGCCGTCTCACCTGAGTTCTTCAAATAAAAGTCGTAGGTGGCCGGCACCTGTCCCGCGGTGGTGTCGCCCTCGTGAATGTAAAGACCATATCGAAGCCGGACTGACTTTCCCGGTTCAAGCAGAAACGGCTCCGCAGCGAGCCTGCCGTTCGTGTAGGCGCTGCGGCCGAATGGGCTGATCGTGAAAAGTCCGTAATTGCGGACGTGAAACCGCGATTTGCGAAAGTTCTGCGGATGATCGAACAGCGTCACGCCGTATGTCTTTCCCGCGACATTCCCGAAGTAGTCGACCCATTTCGATTCCTGGCCCCAACATTCCTTCTCTTCGTGCAACCCCTCGGCGTTGACAATTTTACCCCCGGCGTTCCCGCGGAGTGAGTTGGCCACACGGATGCCGAACAATCCCTCTTTGGTATCGCCGAAGGTTACCGGTTTGTCGGCAGCGGCGAGATGAATGTCGTAGGCGATCAGTCGATTGGGAAAAAAACTGACCTCTGTCGTTTCGATGACGAGTGGGGTTGTGTCAATGGCGAGCCAGTGGTTG
>JAYTRB010000078.1:0-4869 GCA_043746425.1 Planctomycetia bacterium | reverse complement strand
GGATTCGGGCTGCGTCCCTTGATGGCGGCTATCGCTTCACGCTCAGAGGCGAAGACACGTGCTGGGCCGAGCTTGCGGTATACGCCATCAGCATCGACGACGCTGGGGTCGATCGCCGTGCTCTTAATGACCGAACCTTCAGGAGCCAGATTCCCGACGGGAAACGTAACGGTGCTGGTGAGTCCCCGGGTGCGGGCCGATTCGGGAGACATGACAACGTCGTCAGGATCGATGCCGTCGCGTTCCTTTAGGATTTCCTTCAAACGCGACCGGCGCTCTGAGTGTTCCCACCAATCAAGGTTTTCACCGACGGTCTTGCCACTGACGGTGAGGGCGCCCAGGTCAAGCAAACCCAGCCGGCGCAGGTGGAGCATCACTTCCGGAACTCCTCCCGCGAGAAAAAACTCGACTGTCGGATGTCCTGCCGGACCGTTGGGAAGCACATCGACAATACGCGGAACCTGTCGATTGACGTGGCTCCAATCAGCGCTCGTGGGTCGTTTGAGACCGGCGGCAAAGGCGATTGCTGGAATGTGCAGAAGAAGATTTGTCGAACCGCCGCAGGCGGCATGCACGATCATCGCATTCTGGATCGCCGCGGGTGTCAGAATGTCTTTCATCTTGAGCCCGGCATCTTCGAGTTGCACGACGGCTGTCGCCGATCGCCGGGCCATATCGAGCCAGATCTCCTGCCCCGACGGGGCCAGGGCCGAGTGCGGCAAAGCGATGCCCAGTGCTTCAGCGACGACTTGCGAAGTCGCGGCGGTGCCGAGGAACTGGCAGCCCCCGCCCGGGCTGGCGCAGGCATGACAGCCGGCCTCAGCGGCTTCTTGAAGTGTCATTTCGCCATGCGCAAAACGGGCGCCAATTGATTGAATTTTTCCGGCATCTTCTCCCTTCGTGGGGGGCAGTGTCACGCCACCGGGGATAAGAATCCCGGGTAGTTGCTTATGCGACGCCAAGGCGATCATCATGGCGGGCAGGCCCTTGTCGCAAGTGGCGACCCCGATCAGCCCGCTCCGCAGGGGTAATGAGCGGATCAGTCGACCGAAGACGATGGCCGCGTCATTACGATAGGGAAGGCTGTCCATCATCCCGACCGTTCCCTGAGTTCTTCCGTCACATGGGTCGCTCACGAAGGCGGCGAATGGCAGTCGTTCGAGCTTGTCGAGCTGCTCGGCGGCGGCCCGCATCAACAGCCCCACTTCCCAATGGCCAGTGTGATATCCCAAAGCAATCGGCCTGCCATCATCGCCCCGAATGCCACCCTGCGTGCCAAGGATCAAAAACTGCTTACGTAACAGCTGGCTGGGATCCCAGCCCATCCCGGCGCTTTGGGACAAACCGAACATGTCTCCACTGGGGCTCTCCAGCAGCATCTTCTCGGTGAGCGGCAGCACTCCCAGGGGGCCCGGGGCCTTAGTCTGCAATTCGAAGATTGCAGGGTTGTCGCTATCGAGGAGCGGTTGAGGGGTGGCTGGCATGCGAAAATGATTCCTGGAGGAGAGGCGATTGGGCTTGAATCAACGTGTTTGTGCGATGATTTTCATAACACGTGGTCGGTTTGAGTGAATTCACGAGAACTTGAGGAAAACCATTTCATTTTTCGGGGCTGCCGCGTCGATGATTCCGATTATACACGACATAACGAGTCCGAAGCTCAGGTAAATTGTACTGTCAAGGCATCGATTATTCATGAATTGCGCTGTCGTGTTCAACTGTCAAGTGGCAGCGCTTGTCGGTCGCGCGCTTTGTCGACGTGACATTTGTTCGACATAATAGATTATGGATAAACAAGTTGCAACTTTCGATTTGCTCACATGTCCACCAATGCGCGAACGAGATTTCTGGAAACGGCTCATAAGCCCCGCGTATGATTTCACGGTAGGTAGAGGTCAATGACTTCAAGTAAAAACCATCGACATGTCAGACACACAAGCTGGCCAATGAGAAAGTCAATAAATATTCCATAAACCTCTACAAAACAATGCGTTATACAATGCCGTGTCAGGAATTGGTCGGCGTCGGTTGAAACTGTCGCGAGTCGAGGAAAAGCCTGGAAATCTATTCCGTCGCCTCTCTCGCATTAAATCATGAGGTAGAGTTGGCAGAGCCATACAGCCCGTACCGGGTTTGCCGCCGCTGGCGGAAGACGGGGGCACCGCACCAAAGCTCGACCTCAAAGCTCGACCCGTGGAGGCGATCGGAAGGATCGGAAGGAGAAGTGACATGAGCCGCAAAGATGCACTACTGAGGATTCATAAGAGCCTCGTCGAAAAACGTGACGAATTGCGCCGGCAACTGGCCAATGAAATTGAGTTGGCCCATCCAGCCGATGCCGGCACAGGCGACCTTTTCGATGCTGCCATGGATGGCACCCAAAACGAAATGCACAGCCAGCTGGCAGCCTTTGAAAGCCGCGAACTGCAACAGATCGAGCGGGCGATCAAACTGCTCCGCAAAGGGCGCTTTGGGTCGTGCGAAGCCTGTGGCGCCGCGATTCCCGTGGCGCGTTTAAAGGCCTTACCGTACACGACTGTATGCATTGAATGCCGACAGAGGCAAGAGACTACCGGCGAAAGTGCCGATGAAGAAACCGAGCACTGGGAAACGGTGTTTGAATACGAGGGAGCGAACAGCGACCGCGAATTGACGTTGCGGGATATAAACATCGAAGTCGAGTAAGCGCGGCGCAGATAAACTGGGTCGGGAGTTTTTGTTTTTTTCCAAGGCGGATTTCGCAGGTTCTCCGTAAACTCCAGGGGAACGGTCGATCGTCGCCGAACGAAAACAAAGGCTCCCGACCTCTTTTTTTGCACGAGGAAAAGGATAGTCTCATGAGCCGCTTTTCCGCTGGGTTCTTGTGTGCGGTGGCAATGGTCGTCGGAATTGTGCTCGGAGCGCACGCAGACGCCTTCCGTTTCGGTACGACGGCGCACGCTCAGGCGCCTGACGGGTCTCCCCTCGATCGCGATTATCGGGAATTGCAGGCCGACCGTTCGCCACTTCAAGGTTCCAGCGAGCTCCTCGCCAAAATCGTCCGCCTCACGACTAACAGCGTGGTCCACATTCAAAGCGAGCGGCGAACATCGCGGGGAAGGGTCATCGAAGAAACCGGTTCAGGCGTCATCATGGAGAGCCCTAAAGCCCCCGGCTTTTTCGTGGTCAGCAACCGGCACGTCATTGACGAGACTGAGCTCAAGCAGATTTCGATTCATTTACATGATGGGCGGGTGATTCATCCCACCCAGATGTGGACCGACAGGGCGACCGATGTGGCAATTATGAAAGTCGTGCCCACAAATCTGCAGGCCTCACGCTGGGGAGACAGCGACAAACTCAATATCGGCAACATGGTGCTGGCCATGGGAAGCCCGTTCGGGCTGAGTCAATCGGTGACACTGGGAATCATCAGCGCCAAGGGGCGCAGGTCGCTGAAATTGGGCGACAGCTCCGACAAGATGATCAATCAGGACTTTCTGCAGACCGACGCCGCCATAAACCCCGGCAACAGCGGCGGCCCGCTGATCGACATGCAGGGACAAGTCATCGGAATCAATACGGCAATCGCCTCAAATAGCGGTTCCAACGAGGGCATTGGCTTCAGCATACCCAGCAACCTGGTGAGGCGCGTCGTCGACCAGTTGCTGGAGCACGGCAAAGTCCAGCGGGCCTATCTGGGAGTTACCCTCGACAACGATTTCAATGAAGATACGGCCGCCCGGTTGAAGCTTGACCGCGTCCGCGGAGCACGGGTCGTCAATATTCATGCCAATTCACCGGCCTCTCGCGCCGGCCTCAAACTCGAAGACGTCGTTCTGACATTTGATGGCGTCGAGGTTCTTGATGAAAACCATCTCATTAACCTTGTCAGCCTGACTCCCATCGGGAAAAAGGCCAAAATGGTCATCTTTCGGAACGGAAAGCATCTGACGCTGGATGTTGCCGTGGGCGACCGCGACGAACTCGACAAACAGCAGGAACGCTCTGAGGGGCCGTCGAAACCCGACATGGGGACGCATATCCAGGTTCTAGGGCTGACCCTCTACCAGCTCGAGCCCGATCTGGCTCCGCAGCTGGGCTTCGACAAAACGGCAAAAGGATTGCTCGTGCTGAAGATCGACCGCGATGGTCCGATGGATGGAGAACTGCGAATATATGATCTCATCGAAGAAGTGGCCCGCACCCCGGTCTCCTCCGTAGAGGAATTGCAGTCGACGCTTGATTCGGCGGCGACAAATGATTCGTTTCTGCTCACGATCAAGCGCCGCGCCAATGGCCAAACGCAAAGCCAGGTGGTTGTCTATCATCGCTGAGATGCAGAAGCCCACCGCGCCGGGGCTCTTGACGCCCCCGCCGCCCGGTAATGGCCATTCAGTGCAGAAGCTGCGTCATGTAGTCGACCACGGCCTGAGAATCGCCGTCGAGCGCGACTGCCGCACTGGCTTTGCCTGCACACTGCGGTCGGCGTTCAAAGACAGTCATCCCCCGCGTCAGATCTCCGTGAACCTCAACGTCGACCGCTAACGATTGCATCCGGAACAAGTCGGGCCGAATCGCGGCGACCAGAGCGGCGACTTCCCGCAGCCAGACCCCCTCCATTCCCAGGAATTGATGATACGCCCGGAAATAAAACGGGAGCAATTGCTTGACGAGCGATGCCCCGCGTGAATTACCCAGCGAGATGCGATTGAAGTTTTCGTAGGTAAGAATGCAGGTGTTCGTTGTATCCAGCGGAACAAGAGTCTTCGCTTCAGGACTCGTCAGTACGCTTCTGGCGGCCTCGGGGTCGAGGTAGATATTCGTTTCAGCCGCGGCCGTCACATCACCCCCCACGGATATCGCCCCTCCCAGGCAAATCAGACTGCC
>JAYTRB010000077.1:0-10949 GCA_043746425.1 Planctomycetia bacterium | reverse complement strand
CCGCGGAATCGGCAAAAACGCGAACGTGGTACGCATGTACGAGCGATACTCGTCGCCCAGCCGCTCTAGTAGTGCGGTTTCTTCCAGCCGGATTCGAGCAGCCAGCGCGAGCACATACAGGGGGAGGCAAACACCCAGCGTGTAGTACGCCTGCCCCGCGAGACAGAAGCCAACCATCTCCAGGAGCATCGCGACGTAATTAGGATGCCGACAGAAACGATAGGGCCCGGTGGCAATGAGCCGGTGGTCGGGCTTCAGATCGATGTCGATGGCCCACAAGGCCCCGAGTGACTGCAAGACCCATCGCCGCAAGACAAACCCCATGCCAAACAGAAACCCGCCGAGCATCGACATTGGCGCGTTCAGGGGCCGCTCGACAAAGAAGACTTCCAGCACGCTCCCGATTGTAAATGCGAGAAATAGGACGATGATCGCAATGGCCGTCCAATTGGGCCGTCGGCCCCAGACTCGGCGATCGTTTCGCACGATTTCGGCCCCGCGCTGCAGCAAGCAGACAATGGCGAAAATCAGGAAGGCAATGTGGGGCATGAAAGGGGGGCTGACACAAAAAAGGGCGGCTGACGCAAAAAAGGGCGGCTGACGCAAAAAAAGAACCGCCCTAGAGGACGGTATTCGTGTAAAAACAAAGCCAGCGCTCGGTCGTGGAACCTCGCAGGCGGGCGAGTCGATTTTTCCCCACTGGCAGGATGTGACGGCCTTGCAATCGAATGCAAGGGCACAAGTCACGGCGTTATCGAAGCTCGCCATCGGCCGCGAGGTTCCCCTCGTGACACTCGTCTTCGCACATTGGTTGCACATCACCTCCTTCTTCATGCGATTATAAACCAGTCCCCCGGCATGTCCAGAAAATTCTTTCTCCGAATCACATTTTTCACGGAGCGTGCCCCGGCCTCTTACGCCGTGGCCGTGATCTCGATATGGTCGGCCTGCGCCGGGTCTGGCTTCGGAAAGTCCTGTCGGAAATGTGTGCCGCGACTCTCCCGTCGAGCCGAAGCCGCGGCGATCATCAACCGCGACACCAGCAGCATGTTCTGCAACTCCCAGCCGCGTGGCTCATGGAATTCGCGGGCCGCGACGTATCGGTTCCAGAATTCGACCTGCCGGCCGGCCGATTCGAGCCCCGCCAGATCGCGGCGAATTCCCACATCGCGCCACATTTCGGCACCAAGGGCATTTCGCACGTCTACCAGATTAAGCTCGTCGTCGTCATTTACGCCGCGCGGCCAATCACTCGAAAGTGGCAGCGCCGTAAAACTGTCGCAGACCGTTGCCGCCAGTTCGGCCGCCCCTCTGCCACACTTTCTTCCGAAGACCAATCCTTCGAGCAGACTGTTCGATGCCAACCGGTTGGCGCCGTGCAGTCCGCTGGAGGTGACTTCACCCGCGGCCCACAGGCCAGGGACAGACGTCCGCCCCGCGCCATCGACGACGGCACCGCCAATCATGTAATGGGCGCCTGGGCGCACGGGAATCATGTCGCGTGAAATGTCGAGGCCGAAGTCGGCACAGACTTTGCCGATATGCGGAAACCGCTCGCGAACCATTTTGGGATCAAGGTGCGACAGGTCGAGGTACACGCAGGGGTGCCGGGTCTTATCCATCTGCACGACGATCGCATGGCTGACTTCATCACGTGGGGCGAGCTCGAATTTCGGGGAAAGGTCGGCCATGAATCGATAGCCGGTGCAATCGCGCAGATAGGCCCCTTCGCCACGAACGGCTTCTGAAATCAAGTGCCGCGAACCGCCGGCAATATACAGAACGGTGGGATGGAACTGCATGAACTCCATGTCGCGAAGGACCGCCCCGGCGCGAAACGCAACAGCATGACCGTCGGCGGTCGCAATCTGCGGATTCGTCGTCTCGCGGAAAATCTGTCCCGCCCCGCCGGTGGCGAGAATGGTCTGTTTGGCCCAGATGATTGTCTTCCCGTGGCCGCGGTTCCAGACGATTGCCCCACGGCAGGTTCCTTCATGCGTCAGCAGGTCGACAATGAAAGTCTGTTCCCAGAATTCGACGTTAGGCAGGCTGCGCGCGCTGGCAATCAGAGCGCGCATGACCTCTTTGCCCGTGGCATCACCCAAGGCGTGGGCCACGCGGCGGTGACTGTGCCCCCCCTCTTGTGTGAGCGCCAGTTCTCCATTTTCTGTGTCGAAGATCGCACCACAGTCGATCAGCTCCTGAATTCTTTCGGGCGCTTCGCGGACGACCATCTCGACCACCCGCTCGTCGCACAGCCCCTTGCCGGCAGCGATCGTGTCGGCCGAATGGCTTGAAAAGTCGTCAACAGGGTCGAGTACGCCGGCGATTCCCCCCTGTGCATACGCACTGTTCGACTGCGCCAGCAAGTCCTTGCTTACAACGATCATTTGCAGCGGAGGTTTGATCTCAAGTGCCGCCCGCAGCCCGGCAATTCCACTGCCCACGATCAGCACGTCGGTGAAGACATGCGAAATCCGCTTCGGATGGAAGCGCAAAAGATACCGATGTGCGGGAGCGATGCAGAGCTTTGTCACGGGTGAGATCGCAATCATCAATCCGGAAAATCAAATGAATTCGACATGCACCGGGTGGGGTATGATGCGGGCCTCATACGCCTTTCGCAGCAGCACCTCAACCGCTTCACGACCCCGCGCGCCGAAGTCGAGCGTCCAGCCGTTCACGTACATGCCCACAAATGTGTCGGTGCGCTCATGATCGAGATCGCGTCCGTACTTTTCGGCGTGCGTCAGTGCTTCCTGCCGATGCTCCAGGGCATACCGAATACTCTGTCGCAATAAATCGGTTACCTCGCGCATGGCGACCGGTCCCAAATCGCGGCGAATGGCATTGCCTCCCAAAGGGAGCGGCAACCCCGTCTCTGCGTGCCACCACTTTCCCATATCGACAATCAAATGCAGCCCCTGATTCTGGTAGGTGAGCTGTCCTTCGTGAATGATCAGACCGGCATCGGCTTTTCCCGCCGCCACAATGTTCAAAATTTCGTCAAAAGGATGCACCTCGAAACTGAACGCATCCCCGAGCAGAAGCTTCAACGTCAAGAAGGCTGTCGTCAGCGTCCCGGGCACGGCGATGTGCTTTCCTCTAAGGCTGGCGATATCGCCGGGCTGGCGCGCGACCACCATCGGGCCATAGTTGTCTCCCATGCTGGCGCCGCACGAGCACAGCGCGTATTTGTCGGTCACGAACGCGTATCCGTGCAGGCTGACTG
The DNA here is from genome assembly GCA_043746425.1 of Planctomycetia bacterium. Classification (GTDB taxonomy): domain Bacteria; phylum Planctomycetota; class Planctomycetia; order Planctomycetales; family Planctomycetaceae; genus JACQFH01. Next base: position 7,717 of record JAYTRB010000077.1, on the reverse strand, counting down.
CCGTGAGCTCGAGTTCCCCGCGAAAGGCCCGATGATTGAGGGTCTCGATATCCTGCAAGGTATGCTCAAACCGATACCGGCCGGTCTCAATTTTGTCATTGGCAAGGGCATGAAACATGAATGCGTCATCGGGATCGGGGCTGTGCCCAACGCGAATCAGCGTTTGTTCGGCGGCGACTGAAGACATGGAGTTAACTCTGTCTGTTTAGATTGACGAGATTAAGTTTTAAGATGTCAATGCGACCCATTTTTCACGACAAGCTGCACCCGGGGCTCGTTCAGGCGAAGGGCCTTCAGTTCGCCAAACTGCTAACCGGCGTTTCAAGCCCACATTAACGCGCTCGCGGAGCGGTCGCAAGGAAGTGGCGCTCGTCGAACCATCTTGAGGCGCCCCCGATGGACCGCCCACTCGTCGGCACGTCAAAGCGGGGCAGGCAGCCACTGGTGGGCTCGCCCCCCTCTCTATTCGAGGAACTCCGCACGCGGCATTGGACACTGCGGCCAAAGATTGCGAGAATGCCTTCCTGTCTCTCAAGACGAGTCTGCGACATGACTCCGATAATGGGTGTCGGTTTTGAACGTACTCAATCACTCAGACTTCGCCAGGCAGGTTTCGGCACAGCGCCCGACAAGTGTGCGGCGCCTGGTCGTCTTTGTCACCGTGTTGATGTCAGTCGTCCTGTATCTCGACCGCTATTGCGTTTCTTTTGCCGAGCGGTACATCAAGGAAGATCTGGCGCTTTCTGAGCACCAGATGGAATGGTTCATCAGCGCGTTTTTCTGGGCTTACGCGTTCGCGCAGGTCCCCGCGGGATGGCTGGGCGATCGCCTCGGAACGCGCGGTGTGCTGGCCGTGTATATCGCCTCGTGGTCGTTCTTCACGGCGATGATCGGATTGGCGGGGGGGGCATCGGTGCTGATCGCGATGCGCGTCGGCTGCGGGCTGGCACAGGCCGGCGCGTATCCCACGTCGGGAGCCATTCTCAGCCGATGGGTTCCCTTTGAAACCCGCGGGCTGGCCAGCGGACTGGTCGCGCTGGGTGGCCGAATTGGAGCAGTGATCGCCCCGATTCTGACCGCTTACCTGATGGTCGTCTTTGTTCCGGCATCTCTGCCAGCAGAGTTGAAAGAGCACGAACTGCTCAACGGCGCCGCGCTCTGCGGCCGATTGCTCCCTCCGGGCGATGTCGATCCTGCGGGCGTTGAAACCTTAGCCGAGCATCGCGTCATCAATCTGCTTCCCGACGACGCCCATTGGGTCGTGATCCGCTATGGAACACTGATGCAGGCCTACGATAAATCGATTCGCGCCATTGAAGCCGAATCGAGCCGTCGGGCATCTTCAGAAAACCGCCAGAATGCCGTGAACGAAAGCCAGCGCACTTCTGTCGGCGCGCGGGGGGGCGAAATCGAATTGGACGCACAAGACCGGCAGATACTCTGCGCCGGATTGAACGAAGTCTTGAAGCGCGACGACCTGTTTGACGAAGATGACTTCAGTCGCCTGACGAATGTTGAGCGCGAGGCGCTGGGCCTGTTTGAACGCCAACGACACGAACGGTCGCTGCCTGAGCGCGAGAAAATTCGACTGAACCGGCTCGTTCTGGAAGCCCTGTTCCCTGCGGAAATCGGCAAACTTTATGTGAAGGGTTGGCGCCCGGTGCTGTTCGTTTACGGGATCGCCGGTTTCGTCGTCGCGGGAGTGTTCTGGTTCTGCTTCCGAAATTCGCCGACCGAGCATCCCTGGTGCAATGGCGCAGAACAGAAACTGATCGCCGGAGATACGCCGTCAGCTGTCGCAGAACCGCCCCCCGGCGGCGAACGTTTTCCGGCACGCGAGATCATGCGGAGCACGAGCCTCTGGCTGTCGTCGCTCTCGCAGTTCACGACGAACGTCGCGTGGTTATTTTTCGTCACGTCGCTCCCCCGCTATTTGATGGAAGTGCATCACGTGCCGATTCTTAAGCGGAGTCTGATGGTTTCCCTCCCCGCGCTCGCCGGTATCGCGGGCATGTTTCTGGGAGGTTGCCTGACCGACGCTCTGACGCGGCAGATCGGCTTGCGGTGGGGGCGGGCACTCCCCATGGCACTGACGCGTTTCGTTGCCGCCGCGGCCTATCTGGCATGCCTGTGGGTCGATTCTCCGTGGATGGCCACCTTCGCTTTCGCACTTGGCTTCTTCTTCGTCGATCTGGGAGTCAGCGCCATTTGGGCCTTCATGCAGGATGTGGGGGGAAAACACGTAGGCGCCATCCTTGGCTGGGGAAACATGTGGGGAAATCTCGGTGCCGCGGTCGCCCCGCACCTGTATGGAGCAGTTCTGGGGAAGGCGCCTGCGATTGCCGACTGGAATGCCATGTTCGTTGTCTGTGCCGCGATGTTCGTCGTCTCGGGCCTGGCCGCGCTTGGCATCAACGCCAGTGTGCCGATTGTTCCGCCCGGCGAGACCGGGTCGGCAGACTGACGCTGAACCAGCCCGGGCAGCTTTGCAGCACACCACCCTTTCCTCCCCCCACGTGCGATTCCTGCGCCGGCCTTGATTTTCGCCGATGATTCCCCATGATTCGTCATATCAAAAGGAATCATGCGGTCATTACAAAGGAGTCTTCACGTGGCTGAACACGTTGTCATTATCGGATCGGGCCCCGCCGGCTGGGCCGCCGCGATTTATACTGCCCGGGCCAACCTGCACCCCCTCGTCCTCGAAGGGGCGATTACAGAAGAAAACCGACTCAAAGGAACGCTTCCGCTCGGGCAACTGGCGCTGACGACCGAAGTCGAAAACTATCCTGGCTTTCCGGTGGCCGATCTGGGGGCCTATCTCGAAAAGGCTCTCCCCAACGAGCGATGGCAATACATGAAAGAGGCCCATCGCGGCCACGGAGTCAGCGGTCCTGAATTGATGGAATTAATGCGACAGCAGGCGTTGAATTTTGGTGCGCAAATCGTAACAGACGATGTGGTCTCGGTCGATTTTTCAAAACATCCTTTCCATTTGAAGACGCTCGAAGGAAAAGATCTCGAAACCCTGTGTGTCATTGTCGCCACCGGCGCTCGGGCCAATTACCTGGGTTTGCCGTCAGAAGACCGGTTCAAGAATATGGGCGTCTCGGCGTGTGCCGTCTGTGACGGAGCCATGCCGCGGTTCCGAAACAAACCTCTGGTTGTCGTCGGGGGCGGCGACAGCGCCATGGAAGAGGCCGGGTTTCTCACGAAGTTTGCCAGCAAGGTTTACGTCGTGCATCGTCGCGATAAATTCCGGGCCAGCAAAATCATGGCAGATCGGGTTCTCAAGAATCCCAAGGTCGAGCCGAAATGGAACAGCGCCATCGACGAAGTGCTCGGCAACGATAAGGAAGGAGTGACAGCCGTGCGCATTCGCTCAATCGACGACCCAAAGCATACCGAGGAGCTGGCAGCCACCGGGTACTTTGCGGCCATCGGGCACACACCCAATACTGATTTCCTCGGCGGTCAACTCCAGCTTACCGAGAAGAAATACATCCAATGGACGACGCCGCAACGCACGAACACCAGTATCGAAGGGGTGTTTGCCGCGGGTGATGTTGCTGACGACTACTATCGCCAGGCGATTACCGCTGCCGGCTCAGGGTGCATGGCCGCATTGGATGCTGAGCGTTGGCTGGCGGCGAAGGGGTTTGATTGAGTAAAGGCCGGCGGCCGCAGGCCGTGCGGCGCTGCCGTTTAACGGGGCGAACGTCGTCTTATGAATTCAACACTACGAAAAACATTGCACTATGCCTTTGCCTCCTGTCGCTGTGGTTCTCGCTGCCGGTAAAAGCACGCGGATGAAATCCGTGCTCCCGAAGGTTCTGCACGAAGTGTGTGGACGACCGATGATTGAATACGTTCTCGACGCGGCGCGCGACGCCGGCGTCGCGCGGTGCGTGGTCATCGTCGGCCATGCGGCCGAAAAGGTGAAACAGGCGCTGCAAGGCGCCGCCGACGTCGAATTCGCATTGCAAGCCGAACAGAAAGGAACCGGCCACGCCGTCATGATGTGCCGCGAAAATCTGGCGGCACATGACGGCCCCGTGCTTGTTCTCACCGGCGACGCACCACTGATGCGCGCCGAATCGTTTCGGGCGCTATTAGATGAATTCTTCGCCCAAAGCGCGGCCTGCGTCATTGGGACAGCCGAGACCGAGCACAATCATGGACTGGGCCGAATCATACGCGACACCAATGGCGCGTTCCTTAAGATTGTCGAGCAGAAAGACGCCACACCGGCCGAACTTGCGATCCGCGAGATTAATGTCGGGTGCTATGTGTTCGATTGCAAGTCGCTGTTTGAAGCCCTCGATCAACTGACGCCCAATAATCAGCAGAAAGAATATTACCTCACCGATTGTGCTGCCATTCTCAAAGCGAAGGGCAAGCGGGTTGTCGCCAGCAAAAAGCTCGACATTGTCGAGGCCTTGGGCGTCAACACACGCAGCGAACTGGCGAAAGTGCATCGCGCGCTGCAACACCGATTTCTCGAGAAACTGATGCACGAAGGCGTGACGATCGTCGACCCGCTGCAGGTCTGCATCGACCTGCGCGCCCGCATCGGGGCCGACACGATCATTTACCCGTTCTCGACGATTACCGGTCCGGCGATCATCGGCTCGAATTGCCACATTGGCCCGCACGCCGCCATCGGCCCCCGCGCCGTGCTCGTCGACGAAACGGTCGTGAAACCGTTTGAATCCATCGGCTGACGAATCGCTTGCGAATTCTGTGCCGTGAGTATAGGGCGCTGTCGACCAACCTGTGCCGATTTGTTGCGGCTCAACCACACCCTACAGAAGTTCCTGAATCACCTTGCCAGGTTCCAGCGCAGAAATCGGGCGACCAGCGTGATTGAAGAAGCTAAGCGACGGATCGACCCCCAGCACGTGGAAGAGTGTGTGGTGAATGTCGGCCGGTGTGATTGGGCGATCTTTGGGGACTTCTCCCAGGCGGTTGGTCGACCCGACAATGCGGCCTCCTTTAACTCCCCCGCCCCCCAGAAGGCAGAACATGGCGTTGCCCCAGTGGTCGCGCCCCGGAGTTCCTTTGCTCAAAGCGGGGCCTCCATTGCCTCCATTGTTCATGCGTGGTGTGCGGCTGAATTCGCCGCACAGCATGACCAGCACATTGTCGTATAGGCCCCGCGTCGTCAGATCTTCGAACAACGCTGAAACGACTTGATCGACCATTGGCAGGTAGCGTTCCATTCCGGATTTGAGATCCCAGTGGTGGTCCCAACCGCCGAAATGAACCGTGACGAACGTTGAGCCGGCCTCGACCAGGCGGCGCGCCAGCAGCGTGCTTTGTCCCCAATTGTGGCGGCCATATTTGTCGCGCAGTCGCGGATCTTCAGAATTGATGTCGAACGCCTTGCGGGCGGCCGTGCCGGTCACCAGGTCGAAAGCCTGTTCCTCGAACCGGTCGACCGCAGCGATCGTGCCTCGCGTATCAAGGTCGCGTTGCAACCGGTCAAATGTCTTTGCCAGGCCCTTCCGATCCTGCAATCGGGCGATCGACAGATCATTCGGCATCTGAATGTTCTGCACCTGAAAGCTCGGCGAGTTGGGATCGCCCTCGGTCTCGAACGGGTTGTGCTGAATTCCCACATAGTTGGCGCCGAAGTATCCCGGGCGAATGCCGATGCTCATCGCATAGGGAACGGCGACATTAGGAAGCATTCCCGGCCGGCGCGGGCCGGTAATGGCGGTTGCCATCGAACCGACAAAAGGGTATTTCCCGGCGGTATCGGCCCCACTGGCGCCCCCGCGCCCGGTGAGCATATAGTGCCCGCCAGTAAAGTGATCGCCCTGGTTATGGTGCAGTGAGCGAACAATTGAAAACCGGTCGGCGATCTTCGCCTGCAACGGAAATAACTCGGTAATTTCGAAATCAGAAATATTGGTGCGAATCGGGTTCCAGATTCCCCGATACTCGGCCGGCGCGTCCGGCTTCAAATCATACATGTCCATGTGGCCGGGGCCGCCATCCAGCCAAAGCAGAATCACTGCCGTCTCTTTGGGTGCCACGCCGAGTTGAGCCGAATCCTCTTTCGCCTTCAGAATCTGCGGTAACCCGACCGAAGCCATACCGGCCATGCCGACCTGGACGAAACTTCGCCGGCTGATGCCATCGCAGTACTGTCCCGTGCCCCCAGCATGAATTCTGAACATAGCGCTCCTCGCATACGACATATCTGCAATGGTTGATCCGATCCCATTCTAATCGGCGTTCAATCGGTTCGTCAATCACAGATTCCCATGCTCACCCCGGCGGCCGCGGCAAAAAACACCAAACCAGCTGCCTGGCGGCCGGCCGAGTCGAGCAGCGGGGCCGCGATTGGGAGTCGCGGCATGGGGCTGGATGATCCCTATGACTTCACGCCAATGTTAATGTAAGCGTGAACGTGGGGCGCACCGCGAAAATGCCAGACGACGGACGGACCTTCGACGCGCCAAACGTCCCAGATCTTGTCGTTCTGCAGGTCTTTATCCTGATAAAACGCCAGATGCAGCTTGTCGATCCCGCCAGTGGCCTTCAGAATCTCGAACACCTCATCCACATCTTCTTTGCGATAGGGAGCGAGGAGAACCTTCAGCGTCTCTTCAACGAGTTGCTTTTGATCGGCACTGAGTTCCCCCACGGCAATCCCGGGAAATTTTCCGTTTTCTCCCTGAATCGCGACTGAGTCCTCTTGCGGCGCGGCGCTCACCAGCGACTTGGCTGCCTGTTTTGCGTCGAGTGCCTGAAATACCTCGTTTGCCTTCTTCGTCTGATAGTAAAAGACGTTTTCGGCTGGCGTTTCGATGCCATGGCCGTAAACGATCGGGCCGCCGAAGGCCACCTTGTCGACGCTGTCGCCGTCGGCGCGCAACGTCAAGTGGCGACCAGTGAGCTCCCATTCAAACTTTCCGCTGCCCGGCGTTCCGAAGACCGCCAGGCTGTAAGCGCCCAGACCTCCCGCGTCATCGTCGGTCTGCCGCTTGAACCGTTCATACCCATCGGCCGACGTTACCCCCCGAATGATTTCGTCGACGATGGCACGCTGTTCCTTACTGTAGAAATCATCGTCGAGCGTCGGCTTCGTGATTTGCCAGTTGGCATTAATTCTCTTGCGCAATTCATGGTCGAAGGGAAAGACAATCGTTTTTCTCTGGCCATCTGTCAACGATCCGTAGAACCGCCCGACAGCTGTCTCAGCAGTGCTCTTGGCGGTCGGGGCGGCAGTGGCTGAACGACCGCCAAGAAACACGGGAGCCGCGGCCCCGACCAGGGCCGCGCTGCCAACCGTTCGCATGAAGGTGCGCCGATCGAGCGGTGAGTCACAGTCGGGGCAAGCCTGTCGATCTTCAGGATTCATGGCACTCTCCTTGAGTAGGGAAAAGTTCTGGGTCAGTTCCCCCTCGTACCTTGAAGCCGTTCGGGGAGCTCTCCAGACGTGACGTAACAGCACTCTTAACTTAAATTCAACAGACCATCGCCACAGAAGTCGGGATTTCCAAATTTCTGAAGATCATGCCCGAATCCATTTGCGAGCGAAAGCAGCAACCGGTTGTGAGGCACTCCATTAAATTTCAAGGATCGGCCCATCTGAAAACCGAGCCCATTGCCGACCATAACGAAAGGAATGCGATCGAGGGTGTGCGAGTTCCCCTCGCCAAGTTCATTGGTCCACACAATCAGCGTATTGTCGAGAAGGCTGCCG
>JAYTRB010000076.1:0-5301 GCA_043746425.1 Planctomycetia bacterium | reverse complement strand
AGAGATTTGTGGCGATCGCCGTTAATCGTCACACCGGCAAGATCCTCTGGCAGCGCACGCTGCATGAGGCGCTGCCACACGAAGGGCATCACGAGACGGCGAGTTTTGCTTCCAGTTCGCCAGCCACCGATGGCGATCAATTGTACGTCTCCTTCGGTTCTTACGGGCTGTATGCGCTCGATTTCAACGGCGTCGAGCGATGGCATGCCGATTTCGGACTAATGCAACCGCTGCACGGGCATGGCGAAGGCAGCTCGCCAGCGTTGTATCGAGAGACCCTGATCGTCAACTGCGACCACGAAGGCCAGTCGTTTGTGGTCGCGATCAACACGCGGACGGGAAAACAGCGCTGGAAGATGCCACGCGATGAAGTGACTTCGTGGGCCAGCCCGATTGTCATCGAGCATGCCGGCCGGCCACAGGCGATTGTGAACGGAACGACCCGGATTCGCGGCTACGATCTTGAAACCGGCGCTATCCTCTGGGAATGTGGCGGATTGTCATCGAATATCGTCGCCTCGCCGGTATATGCCGAGGGCATGGTCTTCGCCGGCAGCAGCTACGAAAAGCGATCGCTTTTGGCCCTGCGTCTCGACGGCGCCCAGGGAGACGTCACAGACTCGAAGCTCGTTGCATGGACGCGGCAACACGGCACGCCGTACGTTCCGTCGCCCCTGTTGTATGGCAACTCGCTCTATTATCTGGGGCACTATCAGGGTGTGTTGTCGCGGGTCAATGCCAGTACCGGTAAAGATGAGCCCCGTCCGTTCCGGCTGCCGGGCATTCAGGATGTGTACGCATCGCCGGTGGGGGCCGCAAACCGCGTCTATATCACCGACCGCAATGGTACCACGCTCGTCATCAGCCATGCTGCGAAAGTAAACGTGCTGGCCGAAAACCAGCTCGACGACCGCATCAACGCGTCGGCCGCCATCGCCGGACGTGAATTGTTTCTGCGCGGCGAGCGATTTTTGTATTGTCTGGCCGAGAGTCAGCCATAGGCTGGCCGGGCTGCGAATCGCTCTGCTGCCAGAATCCAACCATCGATATGAAAAAATTTGTGATTTTTTTCATAAAAATTGGGATTGTGTGTCAGGTAGCGGGCACCCTTTACGGTATTCCAAAGGGAGGGGGACGCTTAAGTTCGCTTTTCGGCCTTCTCCAGGAACCAGAAATTCGAGCGAATCGTCTCGAAGCCGGATATACCGAAAGGACTTGAATCATGGCCCCGCACCCGCCATGGCTGGCCGCTGCCCTGCGTGATTTGTTTGCACAGACCGATTTGCACTGGTCGCAACTCGACGTCATTGGCGCGGCCGTGGCGGCACATTATTCTGCTGCGCAGAAGAGCCACGCGGGTGGCGATAACGGCGATACCACTCTCAGCGACGGCGATTCCTTGGGCTCGGCAACGGGGCGCGAACTGAGTCTTAAGGAGCTCGAAAAAGAGCTGTTGCGGCCAGAGCAGAAGTGACTGGCCGGTCATTGCCCGACTAGCTAAGTCCTCGAGCCGGAACCGTCAGAATCATGTTCTCGTACCTCGCCAGGCCGAGGCGCATCTCAGGCGCCCGTGGAGATTCCCATGCGGCGCCACATTCGTTCGAGGGTTTCGAGGAAGTCTCCGGATGGGTTTTTCTGCGAGTACGCGACACGGACATAGAGTTGCGTCGTCTGGGTGACATCTTTCGCGAGTGCGGGAACCCGGCGTCCAAGCTCTTGAGCAAACTCCAGTGGCGTCTGTTCGGTAGGACGCTCGACAATCTGTTCGCGGGCCCAAGCCTCGAGCGCCTCGAACGTGTAAATTACCAGTTGCGCCGGCGGCATGCGTCTCGCCGCACCGCTGAAAAACGGATCCTCAAATGAGGCAAACGGCCGCCGCCGCGCCGGTGGCGTTTCTTCGTCGCCTGCATGGCGGCCGGGCGTTTCTGACTTGGAAACAAACAGTCCCAGCAACGCGGCCCAGAGTTTTGCCAAGACCTCGATCAACTGCGACCAGTGACGGAATAACACGTACATGCCGGCGGCCGCCAACAGGCCATAGATGATCCATTTCACCAACGGCGCCAACCAGGCAAACAGGTTGCTCGAGTTCGATTTCGAGGGTGCCGGTGGGGGAGCCGCTTTCGAGTCGCCTGGGGGTTCTTTCGGTGGCCGATCGGCACGATCCTGTTTTGCGGCAGCTTGCTCTTGTTTCTGCTCGCCATTGCCATTTCCCTTTCCGTCGGCTTTCGCGTCATCCTTTTTATCGCGGTCTGCCGCCGGGCCCGCCTTTTTCTGTGCGCCTCCATTTTTGCCGTCAGCCTGATCGCCTTTCTTCTCGCCAGCATTTTGGTCAGCGTGCTTTTGATCGGGCGGCTGGCCCTCCGCGGGTTTGTCGGCCCTTTGATCTTGCTGTCCAACGCGGCGGCCAGCGCCCTCGGCACGATCGCCGCGTACCACCGCAAACCGCGACGCCTGTTGAACTTTTGCATCGACCTTGTCGATCAGTGCGGTTAGCGTGTATTCGCCCCCCTGCGGCCGGGGAATCAGCAGCGCCAGCAGCAAGAGCATCATTGCCAGCCCGGTTCCCATTCCCAGCCAAGCGCCGGTCATCGACAGCGGCATTTGCAGTTTGCGCTGCCGCAAATAGCGGCGAAGTCCCAGAAAACTCGTCGTCAGCAAAAGTCCCAGCGCTGCGGCGACGTAGAGTGCCAGCAAACGAAAGGCATATTCGCGGCCGTCGGTGTTTGCCACCGGAATGAGCAACTGCCCGGCGCCGAAGAGTGGCAATGCCGCCAGAGAAAAATACACGACCCACAACCCTGGGGAATGCGGCCGGCGAGGGCTGGCTGGTCGATTGCCATCGAGCGATCGTTCTTCGAGAAGTGTCTTTCGAGCCACAGGCATCTTATGGGCGTCGTCAATGGTCGATTTTAACGGATCGACTGCGGGCACATTCTGCGTGCCGGCCATGGCCTGCAGCAGTCCCTCACCCGAAGCATCCTCGGTGTCGTCGATCAGGGTACAGTCCCAGGTCAACTTCCAGGAACACCACCAGATGATAGCCAGCAGCGTCCAGGCGATGATGACGGCGTCTTCGACCAGGCGAAGTGCAGCGAAACCTGTGACCCCCAGCATCGCCACCGCGTAGATGCTGGCGTGCTCCTTCCCCTGTTCGATGGCAATCCGTGCGACGAGCACTGCCGCAGTCACGAAACAGAACAGAATCCACTTCAGACGAACTTCGTACTGGCCTCGATAGCTCAACTCGGTCAGAAAGAAAGCCAGACTTCCCACCAGCGCCATGATCAGCACCGGGCTGATCGCGATGACGACATAATCGGCAAAGGTCTTTTCGCGTCTGGAGTTGGCCATTTCGTACGACGCTCGAATTCTCGACAGGTGAAGGTGGCGGACTTACTTTTGGTGCCAGGACACCAGCTTGTCATGAACACTCAAACGCATCTCACTGCACTCAATCGATTGCCTGGGGAATAACCTGCGGCCTCGCAATGGGTCAGAGCGACAATTGGTCGGCGTCATCGTGAAGCGCTCAAATACACTCATCTTACCAGCGGCCCCGAACAAATGCCTGAAATCGACGCCTCGCTGTCGACGCGGCGGACTTCTACCCCTTCGGCCAGCAAACGCCCCATACATGCGGGGGCATCGTCTTCGTCGTCGTAGATGACAAGTAACGCCGTCACCGCGTAGCCGCGCCGTTTCAGGCTTCCCAGTGCGATTGCCGTCTCGGGCGGCACGTCCGACAGCAACGCGACAACGGTCGCATCGCGCGGCAAGCGGCTGGTGGTTTCGATAACGAGCTGCGGAAACGTCAGCCCGTCGGTCAGTTCGATGCGCGCCAGGGCTTCGAGAATGCGCAGGAGTTGGTCGGGTCCGCGGCGCGTCTCGACGACGACGGGCCGCATTCGCTCGCTGCGGTTGTTCATTCCCACGTTATCGAGCGCCAGCGAGCGCGTGCGAAACTCGTGTCGAAAGCCTTCTTCGCGGATGCGATCGGCCGCGTCGCGTCCGTTGGTGATGAACCCGATCTGTTGCCCCATCAGATACACCGCATTGACCAGTGACGCTGCCGCGGTTACCGCCAGTTCTGACCGGTGCGGCTCGCTGCGGGCCGAATAGCGGTCGCGGTGGAAGTCAAGCAGCAGCGTCATGCCGGCGATACATGACGGTTCGTACGTTTTGCTGTGCAGCGACCCCGTTCGCGCCGTGGCCCGCCAGTGAATGCGGTTGAGCGCATCGCCGGTCTGGTATTCGCGAACTCCCGAAATGCGAGTCGGATCCTCGAAGAGCCGGTGCGTAAGCCGCACTTCGCCAATCGGACGACGCGAGGCCAGATCGTAGCCCAGCAACGGCACCACTTTCGGAAAGACAAGCACGAAATGCGGCTTGGTCTCGACGCGGAATCGGCGGTGAAGTCCGAACAGATCGCCGCTTTCGAGCAACAGCGGCCCAAGTTGGTAATACCCGCGCATCAGGAACGTCACCTGATACAAGAGCGACTTTTGGCCCCCGCCGGCAAGTTGCAGAATGTTCGTCCGCCGGCCATCGAGAGAGATTCTTGGCGGCCGCTGGAGCAGCGCTTCGATCGGAATTGAGTCCTCGGCAATCAGCCAGGGAATCGGCAGCTTTCCACGATTCGTGATGTTGACAATAACAGCGACTTTCTCTCCGATCTCGGCGGTAAGCCGGCTGCATTCGCGCTCGGCAGTGACGTTTTCGATCCATTCCCGGGCAAGATATCGGCTGACCAGCATCACGCCAAGCAGGACGTACATCGCATAGACCAGAAGGCCCATCTGGAACGCAATTCCCACCGCCAGCAGCACGATTGCCCCGAGCAACCATCTCATGGCCGCGCTCTCATGAGGCACTTTGACCGGAATTCACCAGAGGAACCGACGTTTCAGTCAGGATTTCAGTCACCACGCTGGCCGCTGTGACCTTGCGCAAGCGGCTCTCGGGCCGGATGATCAGCCGGTGGCAGAGCACCGCAGGCGCCATGCGCTTCACATCGTCGGGAAGCACGAAATCATGCCCGCGCACTGCCGCCAAGGCCTGCGAGGCGCGATACAAGGCCATCGACGCCCGCGGACTTCCCCCCAGCGCGATGTCGTCGTGCGTGCGCGATGCGCGAACGATCTCGACGATATAATCGCGAACCTTGGAATCGACATACACCTCGCGGACCGACTTCTGGCAGGCGACAATCTCTGCGACCGAAACCACCGCCTCAAGACGGTCAATCGGATGTTCGAGCCGCATCATTTCGAGCATCTTTCCCTCTTCCTCGTGGCTGGG
>JAYTRB010000075.1:0-7855 GCA_043746425.1 Planctomycetia bacterium | reverse complement strand
TCTGAGCATTTGCCGTCCCGCCATTTGTCTTGGCGCGGACTGCAAACAGGTCATCCAGGCGGGTCCGCAAGGCCGCGTACTCGCTTCCCCTCAGTGACTCAGGCCAGGTAATGCGACCAGTCACCTGGTCGAGCGCGTTGGTTGCCAGCGGTTGCGGAACTTCCGATTTTGCGGCGCCAGTCAATGTCTCGGCCGAGTGTTTGTTCTTGTCGTGGATCTGCTGCACGTAGGTCTGGTGCTGTTCGCGCATCTGAAAGTAGTTCTGTGTCCACTTCTGCTTGTTGTCGAGATAGGCACTGCGCACCTGCTCGTTCGTCAGCATGGCCTGCGACTGCAGCAGCTGGTACTGACCTTGCGCGCGAATCACGTTTGCCAGGCCGCTGCCATAAGAATTGCCATATCCGCTGCCACTTCGGCGGTTTGAATAGCCGTAGCCCGACCCGTATCCCGGATTGTTATACGCGCCGCTGATTTGGGCCTGGGCAGTCGCTTTCTGCCAGAGCGGCGGCATTTCACCAAGCAAGGCCACGCACAGCCAGGCGCCCGCGAGGAACCGTAAGCGGTGATGCATTTCATACCCTGCAATTCTATCGGGTTCCCGAAGAGCATCGACGTCGCCAGCTTCTTCGTTGGCCGGCGTCGTTATTTTAAGTAGGATGTAATTATTGCCAGTTGATCGACGAGGATCAAGGAGCGATGGCAACGGTCATTCGATTGAGAGGAAGCTGCCGATTGCGGTTGAATCGGGTTGCGGTCAACCTGCACCTTAACATCATAATCATCATCGACGGGGATTTCTCGGCGACGAATGGTAGAATGAGCCGCGGGCATTATCACCCGCCATCTGGCCGAGCGAGAGCGCTGCCCATTCACGAACTGACACCCAAGTCTTTCGAGAGTTTGATTCGATGAGAACCCTTTTCACTGCCGCATTGGCCATTGTCGTGGCCTGGCCGGCTTTGCGTGCCGCCGATGACATCGCCCCGAAAGCGCCCGACATCGACACGCTCATTCGCGAAATTCGGTCGGTGCGCCCCGACCGGCGGGCGAAAGCAGCTGCGACACTCGCTGAGCTGGGACCGATGGCGGCCCCGGCCGTTCGCTCGCTCATTTCGGCGCTCTCCGACCACAGTGCCGTCGTACAGATCGAGGCCCTCATCGCACTTGAGCACATTGGCCCCGCGGCGCGCGCAGCGGCGCCTGAATTGGCCAACATCCTGAAAGAGAAGAATTCAGAGCTGCGCGGGGGGGCGATCGCCGCATTGGGCTCGATCGGACGCGATGCGGCCGATGCTGCTCCGGCGCTCATGGAAATCGTACAGGGTGACGACGAAGGCCTGGCGGTTGCCGCCGCGCTGGCCCTTGCGCAAATCCTGCCGGAAGGGAGCGACGCGCTCGCTAAGACCGTCCCTGTGCTTGTCGAATCGCTGCAGAGCGAAGAGCCACTCGTTCGCAGCGAAGCTGTCATCGCCCTGGCATCAATCGGCACGCCGGCGCTTCCCGCGCTCGAAGAACTGGTGCAGAATTGGAAGACCGACGGCGACTCGGCCTGGCACGCGGCGTCGGCCCTGCAGGCTTTGGGACGTATTGCCCAGCCGGCCGTGCCTGTTCTGACTGACGCCCTGGTGTCGCGCAACGAGACGCTTGTATTGCATGCTGCCGACGCCTTGGGCGCGATCGGAACCGCGGCCCAGGCTGCCGTTCCCGAATTGCAGAAGCTGCTCGATCATAAGAGCGTCTTGATTCGCACGCATGCCGCCAGCGCCCTGGGAGATCTCGGCCCCGTCTCTGTCGCAGCCGTCGATGCGCTGCGCGCCGCGCTCAAGGATGCCGATGACGGCGTACGCCGCGAATCGGCCGAAGCACTTGGAAAAATCGGGCCGGCCGCCAAAGCGGCCATCGCGCCGCTGATTGAAGCGTTGCATGACACTCAGGGGTCGGTGACCGTGCATGCCGCCTGGGCTCTGGGCCGAATCGGAAAAGCGGCAGTCCCCGAACTGATTCAGAAACTCGACGACAAAGATCTGCAACATCTGGTCGTGGCCATTCTTGGCGAGATCGGTGAAGGGGCGCACCCCGCCACAGGCAAGCTGGTCGAATTTCTGGCTGACCCCCAGATTGCCCCCGATTTTGCCCGCGAAATCATGCTGACTTTGGCTCGCATCGGGCCCGCGGCCAAAGAAGCCAGTCCCGTCCTGCTCACTTTTCTTGGGACCGACGCGCACCCTCTGCGTGGCGGCGCGGCGTATGCTCTGGCGAAAATCGGATCCCGGCAGGCTGTGGAATTCCTGATTCGAGCCCTCCCCCGGGATGACGATGACGAACTGCGAGTTGTCGTTCCGGTGGCATTGGTGCTCCTGAACCCCGACAAGGAAATCTACATCAATCTGGCGCTTCCGAAGCTGGTCGCCTTGCTGGGGGACAAGTCAAATCTTGTGCGCCGCGAAGCGGCTGCCACGATCGCGCTCATCGGCCCGAAGGCCGCCGCCGCCGTTCCCGATCTTGTCGCCAGTTTGTCCGATGCCGACCCCGGCATTCGGGTCGAGATTCTGTCGGCTCTCGGGGCGATCGGCCCTGCGGCTGCCGCGGCTTTCCCCGAGATTCTCAAGGCACTGGCCGACCCCGCACTGCCCGTGCGGCTCGCAGCCAGCTTCGCCATCGGCAAACTCGGCTCGGCAGCCAGGGCTGCCATTCCGGTGCTCGAAAAGAACCTGCACTGTCGGGACGAGATGCTTCAAATGGCCAGCGCCTGGGCGCTGGTTCACGTCGACCCCAGGCAGAAGGGGCTGGCAGATTTGTGTCTGCGACCGCTGACGCGCGCCTTACTGCTTCCTGATCCGCATGCCCGATATGATGCAGTCGAAGCGCTGGGACTGATGGGTTCGGCAGCCAGCCCCGCCGGGCCGGCCTTGCAACAGATCGCTCACGACCCCGACGAAACGGTTCGTAATGCAGCCGCTGCCGCACTGAAGAAAATCGCGGACTGACTCACTGAGTGACGGCTGTCGCCGAGGGAAGGGGGCGTCTGAGCTACTCTCTTCCTTGAGCGTCGAGGGCCACTGGCCGACGAGGCACAGCCGCGTCTCGCGCTGACGAACACCCAATGGTCGCATGTGATCCGGTTGAAGGAAGCCCGCGTCACATCGCATTCGCCCGCGCGGCGAAATCGAGCCCGTCGAGAAACTTTCGAGCCGCGATGTACTCGTTGGCCGGCATTTCTTCAATGTGACTCCGCAGGACCCTCACCATGACTTCAGTGGCATTGCGGACTTTCTGGCTGAACCCAAGCGACGGACTCGTCTTTGATCGCAACTCGAATAATTGCTGGAGTTGCAACCGCGGCGCTTCAAACTCTTTGCCGAGAAGTGCTTCAGGCCATGCGATATGGCCCGTGACTGAATCGAGAGCGTTTGACCCGAGCATCCGCGGCACCGCTGACTTGGCGGCGAGATTAAGGGATTCCGCCGAGTGCTTTCCCGTTTCCCATTTTTGCGTCTGCCGCGCCTGGTAGGCTTCTTTACCCTGGAAGTAATTCTCAGTCCATTTTTTATGATTGTCGAGATACCGGCTCCGGGCCT
The DNA here is from genome assembly GCA_043746425.1 of Planctomycetia bacterium. Taxonomy (GTDB): domain Bacteria; phylum Planctomycetota; class Planctomycetia; order Planctomycetales; family Planctomycetaceae; genus JACQFH01. Next base: position 4,277 of record JAYTRB010000075.1, on the reverse strand, counting down.
CTTCGTTGTTGACCCCCGCCTGTGAGGTGAGAAGATTGTATTGCCCCTCCGAGCGAATCACTTGCGACATTCCCTGCAGATAGTTGCCGGCGGCCGTTCCCCCGCCATACCCATATCCACCACCATAGCCGCCATATCCACCCCCATATCCGTATCCAGAGGGCTGATACCATTCATTGCCGCCAAAAACCTGAGCGTCTGCCGGCCTCGTCAGAGTGAGGGCGAACGCCAAGGTCATGCCGCCGACAAGAGTTTTCGCGCGCATACAGGTTCCTCGCTCCAATTGTGGCGTTTTTGATGACAACCGCGTAGAATTATCGCCGGTCGGCCCCGCAAGATCAAGGGACCAAACGTCGAACGCTGTCAGGCGCTTACCCGCCTCCTGCACTCGAGCTTTGTTTGTCTTACAACTGCATCCAGGATCCATTCCATGAGAATTTTGTTGTCGCTCGCCGCCGCCGGCTGCCTCGTGGCTTTCGTTCCCGTGTCGGCTTCCGAACCGCCCGCGGTAGAAGCCCTGATCCGCGATCTGCGGGCCGTAACAGCCGATCGTCGGGCGCATGCCGCTGAATCACTCGCCAATCTCGGCCCACTGGCGGCGCCGGCCGTGAAGGCACTGGTCGCGGCCCTGACCGACAAAAATGTGGAAGTGCAAAGCGAGGCGCTCCTGGCGTTGGAACACATCGGCCCGGCGGCGCGCAGCGCGGTTCCCGATCTGATTGCAATTCTCAAGACGCCTCAGGCGCGTCTGTATTCGCTCGCCATTGACGCCCTGGGCTCGATTGGTCACGACTCTCTTGAGGCCGTTCCCTTGCTGGTCACGCTTTTAAATGGAGACGATGAGCATCTTTCAACGGCGGCCGGGCTGGCCCTGACGAGCATTCTGCCCCCCGACAGCGATGAGCTGAAGCAGGTGGTTCCGGTACTCGTCAAATCGCTGAAGGCCAAGACTCTCCACAATCGTAATTCGGCCGTTGTCGCACTGGCATCTTGCGGCAGCGCGGCCGTCCCCGATCTCACCAAAATCGTCAAGGCCCATGCGGCTGATGCTGAAGCAGCCTGGCGGGCCGCTGCGGCACTGGCAATGATGGGCATTATCGCTCAACCCGCCGTCCCCGAACTGATCGACGCCCTCCATTCCCGCAACGAGAATGTCGTCATCAATGCGGCTCAGGCGCTGAGCGCCATGGGCCCCGCAGCCGAACCGGCGATTCCGCAACTCCGGCAACTGATGGCCGGCCCCAATGTGTCGATCCGCGCACATGTCGCCAGCTCGCTGGGAGCCTTGGGCCCGGTCGCTGCGACCGCTGTCGGCGAACTGACAAAAGCCCTGCACGATTCCAGCGAAGACGTACGGCGTGAGGCTGCTGCGGCGCTCGGCAAGCTCGGGCCCGCCGCGGCACCGGCCATTCCCGACTTGATAGCCGCCTTGAACGACCAGGCCGGGGCGGTCACGATTCGTGCCGCCTGGTCTCTGGGGCAAATCGGTCCCGATGTTGTGCTGCATCTCATTCCCGCCCTGAAAGACCCCCACTTGCAGCACTTGGCGGTCTTGATTCTGGCGGATCTGGGCCCAGCGGCCCAACCAGCAGCGAAACCTCTGGCCGACATGCTTGCCAATTACAACAGAGAACTTTCAGAGAGCGAGCATGACTTTTGCCGCGAAATCCTGCTTACTCTGGCGCACATCGGGCCCGGGGCTCGCGCGGCAGCACCGGCGCTGCTCACGATTTTGGCCAACGAGAAACACCAGCTGCGGGCGGGGGCCGCCTGGGCCCTCGCAAAAATGGGCGATAAAGCGGCCGTTCCCTTCCTCAAAACGGCGCTTGAGAAAAGCGACGACTCGAAGCTGCACCTGGTTGCCCCCTCGGCCCTGATGCTGTTGGAACCTGGCAACGACGAGTATGTGCGGCTAGCCGTGCCGCGGTTGATCGCGGCCCTCGATCATAAATCAGGAGCCGTACGCCGCGAAGCCGTAGCGACTCTGGCCCAGATTGGCCCGCGAGCGGCGGCCGCCGTCAAGAAACTGGGCGAGGGATTAAAGGATTCTGACCCGGCGATGCGCAGCGCGATGCTGGCGGCACTGGCCGCCATCGGACCGCCCGCGGCCGACGCCCTCCCCGCCATTCTTCCGCAATTGACTGCGGCAGAATTCCCCGTGCGATATTCGGCCAGTTACGCTGTCGGCAAAATCGGCCCGGCGGCCAAAACGGCGATTCCCCTGCTCGAAAAGAACCTGGGCGAGCGCGACGCATTTCTGAAGATTGCCAGTGCCTGGGCGCTGGTGCATATCGACCCGCATCGCGCGGGACTTGCCGATGAATGCGTCGGTCCCCTCACGCAGGCGCTGAAACTGCCTAACCCCCAAGCCCGCATCGAAGCCGTACAGGCCTTGGGGGCATTGGGTTCTGCGGCCCTTCCGGCCCGCGAGGCCCTGCTGCAGATTGCCGATGACGCCGACCAAAACGTTCGCCAGTCGGTGGCCGAGGCCTTGAAAAAAATCGGCAAATAGCCTGTTTGTGAATCCGGGGCAGCCGGCAGCTCGCTCTCCAGACGACTCTGGGGCTCGTGGCCACGCAGCACGCCAGATTGTCAGATCGTTATCAGAAAATCAGGGTTTTTATGACATCGGTCTGTTTTCCGGGAGAAGACCAGTCGAACGCGGTGCGGCGTACCATCGCTCGCGACGAACCGCTCGCGCAGCGCACATTTACCCCCAGTCTGGCAGTTCTCGACCGCTCGGCCGGGGTCTTTCATTGGACTCCCGAAGGCCGGCGCCTGTACGACTTTTCGTCGGGTGTGCTCGTGGCCAACCTCGGGCATAACCCGCTCCGCTGGATGAAGCGCTTCACCAGTTATCTGGGATGGACAGGCGAATTGCATTCGGGCCGCAGCCTGGCAGATACCCCAGCCGACGAGTTTTTTTCGGCTGCGGCACTCACTGCGTACAACGCCATTTCGCCGATCGAGGCACAGGCGGTCGAACGGCTTGTGCGTAACGTGCAATCGTGGCCTGGAGGAAGACGGCTCGATACGGTGATGTGGGCCGCCTCTGGTTCTGAAGCGATACAGAAGGCGCTCTGGGCCTGTCTACATCGCGATGAAAAGCGCGACATGATTATCGCCACGCGGTTTGGATTTCACGGCAAGAAGGGGTTGGCCGGAGCCGTCACCGGTTCAGAAACCGATCACGACCGCGATCAACGGGTCAAATTCATCAGCTTCCCCATGCAGGAAGTTGACGACGTTTCAAAATACGATCGCGCGTGCGACCTGTCGATGTACCACGCCGAATTGGAATGTCTGCGAAACGAATACGGCCGCCGGCTCAATTGCCTGATTACCGAGCCCTATCTGGGTGGTGGCGGCAGTTATCATCCTCCGGCCGCCTATTTGCAGCTGTTGCAGCGCTTCTGCCATGAGAACGATATGCTCTTCATTTTGGATGAGGTGCAGGCGAATTTCGGCCGAACGGGAAGGATGTTCGCGTTCGAGAAGTATGGCATTGAACCCGATTTCATTGTCCTGGGTAAGGGCTTGGGGAACGGCGTTCCGGTGGCGGCCGTCGTCGGCCGCGGCGACATCATGGCTCATCTCAACTATGGCGAAGCGTCTGACACCTGGAGTGCCAACCCCTTGGGCTGTGCCGCCGTGCTGGCAACCCTCGACGAATTTGAAGCGACTCCGATTCTCGAGCACACCCGCGCCCTGACCCCCATCTTTATGGAAGGGCTCCAGCGTCTGAAGGAAACGGGACTGGTGGCGAAGGTGCGTGGCGAAGGTCTCGTTTTCGGAATCGAATGTGCCGAAAGCGGCAGTCTTTCGAGCAAGCAGGTCGCCATCGAAATTGTGAAGACGGCCTATCTCGGAAACGAGGCCGGCGAAGGGATTCACCTGCTCGGTCCGCTGGCTGGCAATGTCATTCGCATCAGCCCCCCCAACGTCATCACCGCCGTCCAGGCCCGCGACGCGCTCGATCTGCTGAAGGCTGTTGTCGAAAAACTCGCCGCGCGGTTGAATGCGAAAGCAACAAGCGCCCCGTGATCTGGCTTGTGGGGCAGCCTTCGGTTCGTTGCGGTCCGCAGTTCTCTCCCCCGGGTGCAGTTCGTAAAGCGACCCCTTCGATTTGGGGGCAGGGGGGGAGCCAACCGACGTGTTGACCGTCTGTGGCCGATCGCTGGTGTTTTTGTGTTTGCAAGTACGCGGTGAAGCAAGCGGCGAACGTGTGCGGCGCAACGCAGCGCCTGGGAACGCGGGGAACGGCGGCTTCCACAACA
>JAYTRB010000074.1:0-1810 GCA_043746425.1 Planctomycetia bacterium | reverse complement strand
CCGAAGTACTCGCCTGGAGTATGGCCGCCGAACAAGCCGACGATCGCTTTCAGATCGTGGTGGCGGGCATCGAAGCACACGTCTGCGTTTTGCAAACTGTTCTCGATCTGCTGGGGAGCGGCTTTCAAGTCTTTGTCGCGGCCGATGCCGTTTCGAGTCGCCAGGAATTCGATTGTAAAATTGCCCTCGACCGTATGGCGAACGGCGGCGCAACAATTGTCACCACAGAATCGGTGCTGTTTGAATGGTGCGAGGCGTCAGGAACTCCCGAATTCAAACAGATTAGTCAGTTGATTAAAGACCGGTAGCAGCACTCGCAAAAACACGAACCAACATCTTTTGACCTGCCGTCGTAAGGGCGCCCGCTGCCAATCAAAAGTGCGGCCAGTGATGTCGGCGTCGGCCCCGAAAGGCCTTGCTTGAAAGTTGCCATGCCCCCAGCCATTGTCGTCACTCTGCGGCGCAGTCAGACCCCCGTATTTCCCGACCGGTGCGCCTTCTCAGACCAGCCTTGCGATCACGAAACGATTGTTTTACTCACGCGCGACGGCTTACGCAGACGTGCGCTCTGGGCCGGGTGGTACCACATTCGCGTTCCCTGTCGCTCAAATCTGAAATGGCGGGTACACCTCACCCGCGCATGGCGGTTCATTCGCACGGTTGTCGTCGGACTGGGCAGCCTGGCACTGGCGGCGTATGTGCTGTATCCCACGCTCAAAGATGTCTGGCTGGGGCTGTCGTCGCTGGCCTTTACCGTGGCATGTCTGGGCGGCCTTGTCTGGTGGGATAAAAACCCATCCGCCGGTGTTCAATATCATTGTCCAGGGAAATGCGGTGGAGTTTGCGTTTCTCAACCGGAAATACGCCCAGGAATTTGCGAAGTTGAACCGCGCGCCGATTGAAATGCCTGCCGAGTGAAACGACGCTGGTCCATTGCCGCAACGAGTCACGCGATGCGGCCCGCAGGCTTCGCACAGACTCGAACTTCGGGTCACGATGCTTTATCTTCTTTATCGTCAAATCGACTAATGAAACCTACGCAGAGAAAGTGAACCGTCATGCCCGCCACGAATCTTCCGGCACTGAACCCTCCCCGCCGCATTCTCATGGGGCCGGGCCCGAGCGACACTCACCCCCGTGTTCTGGCGGCTCTGGGCGCCCCCACAGTTGGGCATCTCGATCCGTATTTTCTGCAGATCATGAACGAAACGCAGTCGATGCTGCGGCAGGTTTTTCAAACGCAGAACGCCCTCACCCTCGCCGTCAGCGGAACAGGCAGCGCGGGAATGGAAACCTGCGTTGTCAACCTCATTGAGCCGGGCGACAAAATGCTGGTGTGCGTCAACGGGGTCTTCGGCGGCCGCATGGCTGACGTGGCCGGCCGGGCGGGCGCTCAGGTGACGACCATCGAGCGGCCGTTCGGCGAAGTCTTCTCGGCCGAGCAGATCGGCGAGGCTGTCGATCGCGTCAAACCCAAGGTCGTAGGAATCGTACACGCCGAGACTTCAACCGGCGCCCTGCAACCGTTGCCCGAAATCTCGAAACTCGTGCATGCGGCAGGGGCGCTATTGCTGGCCGACACCGTCACCTCCCTGGGGGGCACTCCCGTCGAGGTTGACGACTGGCAGCTCGACGCCGTGTACAGCGGAACCCAGAAGTGCCTGAGTTGTCCACCGGGGCTGGCGCCGGTGACATTCAGTCCGCGGGCGGTGGCCGCGATCGACGCCCGCAAGACCAAGGTAGCAAGCTGGTATCTCGACATGACGATGGTTCGCAATTACTGGGGTCAGGACAGGGCCTATCACCATAC
>JAYTRB010000073.1:0-2640 GCA_043746425.1 Planctomycetia bacterium | reverse complement strand
GTCGCTGGCATCGACGTCATCGATCTGGGAATGGGGAACCCCACCGATCCCCCCGACCCGATCATAAGAGACAAACTGGCCGAGGCCGTTCGCGACCCGCGAAACCATCGCTATTCGGTTTCGAACGGCATTGCCAACCTGCGCAAAGAAGTGTCTGCCCGGTACTGGAAACGGTACGGTGTGCGGCTTGATCCCAATGACGAAGTCATTGCCACGATTGGGTCGAAGGAAGGCTTCAGCCACATGTGCCTGGCACTCATGGGGCCGGGCGATACGGCGATTGTGCCTGCGCCTTCCTTTCCTATTCACGTCTACGCGGTGGTACTGGCTTCGGGCAATGTGATTGCCCTGGATGTTCGCGACCCGGCCAAGTATCTCGAAAACATTGCCTACACCTGTGAGCATCTCTATCCCAGGCCCAAGGTGGTAATCGCCAACTTTCCGCATAATCCGACAGCCACCTGCATCGATCAGAACTTCTTCGTCGAACTCGTCCGCCTCGCCAAAAAATATGAGTTTCTGGTGATCAGCGATTTCGCATACGCCGACATTTGTTACGAGGGTTACCAGGCTCCCAGCTTTCTGGCGACTCCCGGCGCCATTGATGTGGGTGTTGAATTCACGTCGATGAGCAAGAGCTACAGCATGGCCGGCTGGCGGATCGGGTTCTGCGCGGGCAATTCAGAAATGGTGCGCGCCCTGGCGACGATCAAAGGGTATTACGACTACGGCATCTTTCAGCCGATTCAGATTGCCGCCATCATCGCCATGCGGCATTGCGACGCCTCCATCGAAGGGCTGGCCGCCGAGTATCAGATGCGCCGCGACGTCCTCTGTGACGGTCTGGAACGCCTGGGATGGGAAATCGAACGTCCCCGGGCCGGCATGTTCGTGTGGGCGAAAATTCCCGATCCGTGGGCCGCAATGGGCTCGATCGAGTTTTCGATGATGCTTCTGGAAGAGGCTGGAGTCGCCGTCAGCCCCGGACGCGGCTTTGGCGAGGACGGCGAAGGTTACCTGCGACTGGCAATCGTCGAGAACGAACAGCGACTGCGGCAGGCCGTGCGCGAGATCGGTCGGTGCCTGAAGAAAGATGCCAAAGTCTCGACATAGACCGCTCGCGTCCCGCGTTGAGACAGGACTCGCTGTGCCACAATGCCGTTCCAACCGTTGGGCCCTAGCCACTCTGGTTGACGCTTAATCGCCGCCGCCACGGTGATCGCGTCGGCACCGAGTTGTTCGCCTGCGAGCATCATCCCGTGGCGCGATGCACGAAGTCGCGACACCTGTCATACGCCAGCGGAACAACCGTTGCCGCATCCTTTAAGTCAGCCCCAGTTCGGCCAAATCCAAATCTCGAAGCGTCGACGCGGCGACCCAATCTTTAAGCTTCCCCAGCACGAAGTGTTTGTGATTGGCCACCGACTGTTCTGAAATGCCCAGGTTCAGGGCGACGTCCTTGTTCGGCAAGCCCAATACGAACAACAGTTCAATGCACTTCAGTCGCTCGAATTCTCCACGCTCCTGCCACTGTGCAATGAGCGTTTCGAGTCCCTCCCGCAAAACGTGTTCTTCAATGACGCGGCGTTCACGGCTGCGGGCCATGCTCGACGCCACGCGGCCGCTGCCCCGAGGCTCGGGGCTGTTATTCTGCGAATCCTCCACCAGCAGTGGCAGCGTGGGACGGCGACCGCGGCGCCGCAGCACGTCAGTCAGCTTATGGGCCGCAATTGAAAACAAAAACGCTTCTGGCGGCGTTTGATCGTCATAATTGGGAAGCCCCACGAGAAAGCCGAGAAACGTTTCCTGAACGACGTCTTCGCTGGCGGCCCGGTCGCGCAACCGGCTGTCGACGAACGCCAAGAGCCGCCCTTCAAAGCGGGCAATGCACTCTGCCCAGGCATTCTGGTCTCCCTCGCGAATTCGAGCGATCAGCAGCCGATCGGCGTCCAACGCGGCCATGCACATACCCTCATGGAAACTGAAGAATTATGAATTCGAACTGCCGATCGACGCCTTCTATCGACTGACCACAACCCGCGAAGAGACCGAGCGGGCGTAGCATCTGACTGCTGATACCATAGCACGGCGGCCCATCACACGAAATCGAGTTAGTGAAAGCTCACGGTTGCATCAATCGCTTGAGCTGGCAACTCGGGCGCTCATCTCGTCGAGCGCGGCAAAACGACTCTTTCTCAGAGATCGATGCTACCCGGTGCCACCACTAAGTTCAGTATGCAGCCGACATTCATTTTTGTCACCGGTCGTTCTGTCTTTCCTTGCTTGCCACCGCCAGTACTGCCACAATAAAACCGATTTCTCGAGACTGGCTACCGAAAGTGCAGTGCGCCTTTGCACGCCACAAAGCAAACCTGCTTTTTTCCTGGAAGAGGTCGGCATGTTGAAAAATCGGAGACTTTCGACAATCACGGCAAGCATCGCCGTGGTCGTCGCGCTGTCGGCCTTCCCCATCCGGGGGGCCGATATCCCACGGTTCGAGGCACACGAGCTTGAAGCGCATGTCGGCGAAGTGTGCTATGCGGTGACACTCGCAGACATCGACGGCGACAAGAAAAGCGACATCGTTGCTGTCACCGAAAACCGGGTCGTTTGGTATCACAATCCCGATTGGAAGCCGCG